>DASVVI010000954.1:0-4578 GCA_036386635.1 Longimicrobium sp. | reverse complement strand
AAGATGCTGCGCGCGCAGGAGATCGCCATGCGCTGCCGCGTCCCCATCCTGTACCTGGTGGACTCGGCGGGGGTGAACCTGCCGTACCAGGGCGGGGTCTTTCCCGGGCAGTACGGCGCGTCGCGGCTCTTCTACTACAACTCCATCATGCGGCGCTACCTCAAGGTGCCGCAGATCGCCGCGGTGATGGGGCCGTGCATCGCCGGGGGCGCGTACCTTCCCGCCCTCTCCGACGTGATCCTGATGGTGGAGGGTACGTCGTTCATGGGCCTCGGCGGGCCCAACCTGGTCAAGGGCGCCACGGGGCAGAGCACCGACAGCGAGACGCTGGGCGGCGCGTACACGCACAACGCCATCTCCGGCGTGGCGCACTACCGCGTGGCGGACGACCGCGCCTGCGTGGCCAAGATCCGCGACCTGGTACGCGAGCTTCCGCGCGCGCCCGCCACAGCCCTCCCCGTCGGTGAAGCGGCCCCGCCCGCCCGCGCGGAGGCGGATCTGTACGACCTCCTCCCCGCCGACCACCGCCAGCCGTACGAGGTGCGGGAGGTGCTGCGCTGCATCCTGGACCGCGGCGAGTTCGACGAGTTCCAGGCGGACTACGCGCCGGAGATGATCTGCGGCCACGGGCGCATCGCGGGGATCCCGGTCGGCATCATCGCCAACGCGCGCGGGATGCTCAAGGACCCGCACGGCGGCCGGCCCAAGTTCGGCGGCATCGTGTACGCGGACAGCGCGGAGAAGGTGGCGTTCTTCATCGACACGCTGAGCCGCCACGGCACGCCCATCCTCTTCGTGCAGGACGTGAGCGGCTTCATGGTGGGCACCGACGCGGAGCACAGCGGCATCATCCGCTCCGGAGCCCGCTTCGTGGAGGCGATGGCCACCGGCACCGTGCCCAAGCTGGTGCTGACCATCAACCACGCGTCGGGTGCGGGGTATTATGCTATGGCGGGGCAGGGCTTCGACCCGGACTTCATCTTCACCTGGCCCACCGGGCGCATGGGGGTGATGGAGGGCGAATCCGCTGTGACGGCCCTGTTCAGCACGCAGCTGGACGAGCTCAAGAAGGCGGGCAAGGCCCCCGACGCCGAGCTGCAGGCGAAGATGGACGCCGTACGCGCCGACTACGACCAGCAGCTGGACGCGCGCTACGCCGCCGCCCGCGGCTTCGTGGACGCGGTGGTGCTCCCGGACGAGACGCGCGCCGCGCTGGCACTGGCCCTGCGCACCTCGCTCAACAATCCGGGCCCCCACCTCGGCTCGTTCGTCCTGCCGCCGGGCGTGTAGCTGCCGGCGGACCTTGGGTTTGCTCGACGAGGATCAGTCGCGCGTCGAAGGTGGTTACCCCCATCTGGACGTACGCCCACTGCGCAGGGAGGGATAATGACGTTTCACACGGACCGAATCACCATCGAACCCGGAAAACGCAGCGGGAAGCCATGCATCCGCGGGTTGCGGATTACGGTCTCGGACGTGCTCGAGTACCTGGCGTCCGGGATGACTGAGGAGGAAATCCTCTCGGACTTTCCAGAACTCGATAGTGAAGACATCCGCGCATGCCTCGTGTTCGCGGCGGATCGCGAGCGCAAACTGATGCGCGTGTCGGCGTGAAGCTTCTCTACGACGAGAATCTGTCGCGCCGGCTCGTTCGATTACTGGCGGACCTGTACCCAGACTCGCAACACGTCGTAACGGTGGGCTTGGCTCGCGCGGACGATAAGGAGTTGTGGGGGTACGCCGCCGCGCACGAATTGGTGATCGTATCCAAGGATTGGGATTTCCTTCAGCTCAGCACCGTTCGCGGGCATCCTCCGAAGGTGGTTTGGCTGCGGATTGGGAATTGCTCGGTGGATGCGATGGCCGAGGTGCTGCGGAAGCGGCACCTCGATTTGCTCCGGTTCAGAGATGATCCCGATGCCGCGCTTCTAGTAATCGATTGAGCGCCGCCGGCCGCGCGCGGCTGGCTCACAAAAAGAACCACGGACAATGAAAGACAAGATCCGCATCGCCTCCGGGCAGGGGTTCTGGGGGGACCAGCTGGACGCTCCCAAACAGCAGGTGGAGGGCGGGCCCATCGACTACCTGATGCTCGACTACCTGGCCGAGGTCACGATGTCGATCATGCAGAAGCAGCGCTCGCGCAACCCGGCGCTGGGCTACGCGCGCGACTTCGTGCCGCTGATGGGCGAGATCCTCCCGGCGGTGGTGGAGCGCGGAATCCGCGTGATCGCCAACGCGGGCGGCGTCAACCCGATCGGCTGCCGAGACGCGGTGCTCGAGGAAGCGCGCAAGGCGGGGCTCGGAGGCCGCGCGCGCATAGGCACCATCACGGGCGACGACATCCTGGAGCGCCTCCCCGACCTGCTGGCGCGCGGGGTGGAGCTCAAGAACATGGAGACGGGCGAGCCGCTCTCCACCGTCCTCGACCGCGTGCAGAGCGCCAACGCCTACATCGGCGCGCGGCCCATCGTCGAGGCGCTGCGGC
This sequence comes from Longimicrobium sp., assembly GCA_036386635.1. Lineage (GTDB taxonomy): Bacteria > Gemmatimonadota > Gemmatimonadetes > Longimicrobiales > Longimicrobiaceae > Longimicrobium. The sequence continues at coordinate 2,090 of DASVVI010000954.1, read as the reverse complement.
AGGACCCGCACGTCGTCATCACGGGCCGCTCCACCGACACCGCGCTCACCTACGGGCCGATGATCCACGAGTTCGGCTGGTCGCTGGACGACCACGACCGGATCGCGGCGGGGGTGGTGGCGGGGCACATCAACGAGTGCGGGGCGCAGGCCAGCGGCGGCAACCACCTGGTGGACTGGCGCGAGATCAAGGAGCTGGCGCAGATCGGCTACCCGATCATCGAAGCCTCTCCGGACGGATCGTTCATCGTCACCAAGCACGACGGCACCGGCGGGCGCGTCACGCTCCCCACCGTCAAGGAGCAGCTCGTCTACGAGATGGGCGATCCGCGCAGCTACATCACCCCGGACGTGGTGGCGGACTTCACCAGCATCCGCCTGGAGGCCGACGGGCCGGACCGGGTGCGCGTCTTCGGCGTGAAGGGCGGCGCGCGCACGGACATGCTCAAGGTGAGCATCGCCTACTCCGACGGCTACAAGGCGACCGGCACCCTCGTCTACTCCTGGCCCGACGCCGTGGAGAAGGCGCAGCTCGCCGACCGCGTGCTTCGCGAGCGGCTGGACCGGCTGGGCCTCAAGTTCGACGAGGTGCTGACCGAGTACGTGGGCTGGAACGCGACGCACGGCCCCCTCGCCGGCCCGATGCCGCGCGACCTGCCGGAGGTGACGGTGCGCTGGGGCGTGCGCGGCCAGGACCGTGCGGCCGTGGAGCGCTTCACCAAGGAGATCGCGCCGCTGGTGCTCGCCGGCCCGCCCTCGGTCACCGGCTTCGCGGGCGGGCGCCCGGCGGTGCAGGAGATCATGGCATACTGGCCCGCGCTGATCCCCAAGACCGAGATCGAGCCGCATCTGAAGGTGGAGGTGGTGCAGGCATGAGGGAGAAGAAGTGCGTGAGTGCGTTAGTGCGTGAGTGCGGTGGTGCCGGTGCGGGTCCATGGTCCACTCGCGCGTCCACCGCCTGCGCGGCCGCATCCGCGCGCCTCCGCGGAGTGGTGTTGCGCACTCACGCACTCACGCACTCACGCACCGCCGTCCCATGCGCGTAACCTTTCTCGGCACCGCGGCGGCGCGCCCCACGGTCGGCCGCAACGTCTCGTCGCTGGTGGTGCAGCGCGAGGGCGACGTGCTGGTGTTCGACTGCGGTGAGGGCACGCAGCGGCAGATGATGAAGTTCGGCACGGGGTTCGGGTTCCACGACATCTTCTTCACGCACCTGCACGCCGACCACTTCCTGGGGGTGATCGGACTGCTGAGGACGCTCGGGCTGCAGGCGCGTGAGGAGCCCATGACGCTCTGGACCCCGCGCGGCACCGAGGCGACGCTCAAGCAGGCGGTGGAGCTGGGGGTGGAGCGCGTTCCGTTCGAGGTGCGCATCGTGGGGGTGGAGCCGGGGGAGAAGATCGACCGAGGGGCGTACGACGTCGTCCCGTTCGCGGCCAAGCACGCGGGGCGCGCCGTGGGGTACGCGGTGATTGAGCACGAGCGCCTGGGGCGCTTCAACGCGCAGCTCGCGCGCGACCTGGGGATCCCGGAGGGTCCGCTCTGGGGCAAGCTGCACCACGGCGAGGACGTGGAGGTCGACGGCCGCACCGTCCGCGCCGCAGACGTGGTGGGCGATCCGCGCCCGGGCCGCAAGGTGGTGTACACGGGCGACACCCGCCCCACCTCCACAACGCGCGAGGTCGCAGCCGGCGCCGACCTCCTGATCCACGAGGCCACCTTTGCGCAGGACGAGGCGGACCGCGCCGTCTCCACAGGCCACTCCACCGCCCGCGAAGCCGCCCGCGTCGCCGCAGATGCTGGAGTGCTGCGCCTGGCCCTCACCCACTTCTCGCCCCGCTACGCCGACGATCCGCGCGTGCTGGAGCGCGAGGCCCGCGCCGTCTTCCCCGAGGTGGTCGCCGCGTACGACGGGCTGGTGATCGAGGTGCCGTTTCGGGCGGAGTGACGTAGGGGCCCCCTCCCCCGCTCGTTCCTCGCGGCCCCTCCCCCAAAACAACCTGGGGGAGGGGCGTTCCGCGTCCAGCGGTGCCTGTCTGTCATCCTGAGCGACGCGCCCGACCTGCCTCGTCGTTTCTCCCAACTCTGGCG
>DASVVI010000953.1:0-1625 GCA_036386635.1 Longimicrobium sp. | reverse complement strand
CGCGTGGTGCGCATGGTGATGCGGCGCGGGATGGTGCGCGCGGCGGCGGGGCTCGCGGTGGGCGCCGTCGTATCCATCGGGGCGATGAGTGCGGTGGAGGCGATGCTCTTCGAGGTGCGCACCACCGATCCCGCCACGATGGCCATCGCGACCGCGCTGTTACTGGGGGTGGCGGTGGTGGCGTGCTGGGTACCGGGGCGGCGCGCGGCGCGGATCGATCCCGCGCGGGCGATGGCGGCGGAGTGAGGGGGGTGGGCGGGTGGGCCTGGGGACCGGCGGTTGAAACCGCTGCAACAACCGCGGGAAGCCTGCCTTCGCAGGCTGCGCGGGCGAGGTTGGCGCCGCGTCGCGGGGGGATGAATGAATCGCCGGTGCCGCATCGCCGGGGGATGAATCCCCCGGCTGGAACTACGCGAAGGCGGCTGAAGCCGGCTCGTTCGATTCGGCCGTCCGTGCGATCAGGATGAGCGACGCCGGGGCGCCGGTCTCCGGGTGGATAGGCTCGCTCACGAGGTCGACGACGAGGCCCGCGCGCCGCAACGCGTGTAGCCAGGACTCCAGCGTCCGGTAGTACCAGGGCATGGGCTCGGTGAACCCGCTCCCGAATGCGGCGAACCGCTCCGTGCGCCAACCGTCGCGGTACGGCTCGTCGCCGCGGGCGGTCCAGGGGTGGACGGTCTGGATAACGAGAGCGCCGCCGGGCTTCAGCAGCGCGCGCGCGCCGCGGAGGGCATCGTCCAGCGGGTCGCCGAGGAGGGAGAAGTTGGCGACGACGAGGTCGAACGGGTGGCCGAAGCGGGCGGATGCGTCCGCGAGCTCCGCGTAGGAGCAGACGTGGAACTCGGCGCCACCGGCCGCGCGCGCCGCCTCCACCAGCGGCGCCGATGCATCGACGCCGACCACCTCCACACCCGCGGCGGCGAGCGCCCGGGCCAGCCACCCCTCGCCGCAGCCTAGGTCGAGGACGCGGCGGGGGACGAGCGCCAGAACCGCGTCCACTACCGCGCGGTCGGTGACGAGGCGCCGCGTGGCGATGCGTCCTTCGCGGACCGCCTCCGTCCACGCCGCCGCGTTGGTCTCCCAGCTTCGCTCGATCTGCCGAAGCGTGTCGTCCGTCATGTGGCGCGCGGTTGAGGGTGGATCGCGGATTCCGGCTCGCAAGCGCGTCGCACTTGCGTGGAAGACGGGTGCTGGGCATGGTGGGATGCTCAACCGGCCGCCCACTCCCGCGCTCCGAACGCGCCCAAGATGCCGCCCATATCCGACCTGCTGGCCTTCATGGCGGCGACGCTGGCGCTGAACGTCACGCCCGGCCCGGACATGCTGTACGTGATCGCGCGCAGCGTGGGGGAGGGGAGGCGCGCGGGCGTCGTCTCGGCGCTGGGCATCTCGACGGGGACGCTCTTCCACACGGCGGCCGTGGTGCTCGGCGTGTCGGCCTTCCTGGTGGCCTACCCCACCGCGTACGACCTGCTGCGCTACGCGGGCGCCGCGTACCTGGCGTGGCTGGGCGTGCGCGCGCTCCGCACGCCCGCCCGCGAAGGCGCCGAGCCGGACGTGGCGCCGGCGGAGCTGCCCGCGATCTTTCGGCAGGGCGTAATCACCAACGTGCTGAACCCCAAGGT
>DASVVI010000952.1:0-2965 GCA_036386635.1 Longimicrobium sp. | reverse complement strand
CAGGACTTGGGCCCGGATTTCTTCGAACGAGAGAACCGGGACAAAACGGTGCGCCGCCTCACCACCCGTCTCAAGAACCTCGGCTACGAAGTGGAGATCCGGAAGGCGGCCTGACGGCCGCGAGCGGAAGTTTCTATTCAGCGACGCGCTTCACTGGCCTTGCCCGTGCACCAGACTGTGGCGCGGAGCGAAGGATCTACTGCTCGGAGGGAGGGCATTGCGGCGCGCACCCGGCCTCGCGGCACGCGCAGTAGATTCTTCGGTCGCCGCACAAAATGTGGAGCGCGGGGCGAAGACTGGTGCAGGCGGCTCCCTCAGAATGACAAAAGACCGGCGAATCTACGTTCCTGGAAAGGACGCCCTGAACGAAAACGAGGCTCGTGACGCCCCTCCGCATCCTCCGCATCCTGCTCGCGCTCGTACTGCTGCTCGCCGGCGGCGCGGTGGTGGCGTTTGGGGTGATGACGGTGATGTACAGCGACCCGGTCGTGACGAGCGCGCTCGTTCTCGCGATCGGGTTGCTGCTGCTGGGGTCGGGGGCGTGGCTGATGCGGAGGCGGTCCGCGTAAGAGCCCGCGTGCGCAAGACGTTGCCGCGAATACGTCCGCCCGCTATCATGCTGCGCCTTTTCGGCGGAAGTCCGGAGTGCGCGGCACGGCACTCTTTTTCATCACCCGAACCGGAACTGTCCCGGTGAACATCCACGAATACCAGGCCAAAGAGCTCCTGGCCGCGCAGGGGATCCCCGTCCCCATGGGCGAGGTGGCGACCACGCCGGAGCAGGCCGAAGAGATCGCGCGCCGCCTGGGCGGGGCCGTGGTGATCAAGGCCCAGGTGCACGCCGGCGGGCGCGGCAAGGCCGGCGGCGTCAAGCTCGCCAACACGCCCGAAGAGGCGCGCGAGAAGGCCGAGGCCATCCTCAAGCTGACCATCAAGGACCTCCCGGTGCAAAAGGTGCTCGTCGCGCCGGCCGAGGACATCGCGAGCGAGGCATACGTCGGCATCATCCTGGACCGCGCCAGCCATGCGCCCGTCTTCATGGTGTCGGCGGCGGGCGGCGTGGACATCGAAGAGGTGGCGCACACCAACCCCGAAGCCATCATCAAGCTGCCGATCGACCCGCGCTACGGACTCCTCCCGCACCAGGCGTACGAGCTTGCCACCAAGCTGTACACGGACGTGAAGCAGCAGCGCGCCGCGGCCAAGATCCTCCAGCAGCTCTACAAGGCGTTCATGGAGGCCGGCGGCTCGCTGGCCGAGATCAACCCGCTGATCACCACGCCCTCGGGCGAGGTGAAGGCGATCGACGCCAAGTTCAACATCGACGACAACGAGCTCTTCCGCCTGCCGGCCATCGAGGCGCTGCGCGACGAATCGAGCGAGGCGCCGGCCGAGGTGCAGGCGCGCGAGGCGGGGCTGACCTTCATCAAGCTGGACGGCAACGTCGGCTGCTGCGTGAACGGCGCCGGGCTGGCGATGGCCACCATGGACCTGGTGAAGTACTACGGCGGCGACCCGGCCAACTTCCTGGACATCGGCGGCTCGTCGAACCCGGAGAAGGTGGTGAACGCGCTGCGCATCATCACCAGCGACCCGGCGGTCAAGGTGATCCTGTTCAACATCTTCGGCGGCATCACGCGGACGGACGACGTGGCGAACGGCATCGTGACGGCCACGCGCCAGCTGGACATGCAGATCCCCATCGTGATCCGCCTGACCGGCACCAACGAAGAGATCGCGGTCAAGATCCTGAACGAAGCAGGATTCACCGCGCTGACCGACATGGACGAGGCCGTGCAGAAGGCGGTCGCTTTGGCCAACGGGGAGGCCCAGTGAGCATCTTCATCGACAACGACACGCGCCTGGTGGTGCAGGGGATCACGGGCCGCGACGGCTCGTTCCACACCAAGCAGATGATGGAGTACGGCACCAAGGTGGTGGCCGGCGTGACTCCGGGTAAGGGCGGGCAGAAGTTCGAGGGGCAGGTGCCCATCTTCAACACCGTCGCCGAGGCGGTGAAGGAAGGCGGAGCCAACACCTCCGTCATCTACGTGCCCCCGGCCTTCGCCGCGGACGCGATGTTCGAGGCCGCCGACGCGGGGATCGACTTCATCGTCTGCATCACCGAGGGCGTGCCGGTGCTGGACATGACCCGCGTGCGGCCCTACGTGCTGGAAAAGGGCGCGCGGCTCCTGGGTCCCAACTGCCCCGGACTGCTTTCGGCCGGCAAGAGCAAGGTGGGGATCATCCCGGGCCACATCACGCAGCCGGGCCCGGTCGGCCTCGTCTCCAAGAGCGGGACGCTGACCTACGAGGTGGTGTACAAGCTCAAGGGCGCGGGGATCGGCACCACGACGTGCGTCGGCATCGGCGGCGACCCGATCAACGGGACCTCGTTCATCGACTGCATCGCGGCGTTCGAGGCGGACCCGGAGACGAAGGCGATCGTGATGCTGGGCGAGATCGGCGGAACGGACGAGCAGGAAGCCGCCGCCTACATCAAGGCCAACGTGACCAAGCCGGTAGTGGGCTTCATCGCCGGCCAGACGGCGCCTCCTGGGAGGCGCATGGGGCACGCCGGGGCCATCATCTCCGGCTCGGCCGGGACCGCCGAGGAGAAGATCCAGGCGTTCCGCGACAACGGCATCGGCGTGGCCAGGCGCCCCGTGGACGTCGTGGGGCTCATCCAGGAGGTACTCTGAGCCCCATGGCTCGTGAAGGGGGGCGCGAGGTGCGGCTGACGGAGATCCTCCGCCCCGCGCACGTCGTCGCCCCCCTTGCGGCCTCAACGGTGCACGAAGCGGTATCCCAGCTCGCGCGCCGCCTGATCGAAACGGGGGACGTGGCGCAGCCGGAGCGGTTGGAGCGCCTCTTCACCGACCAGCACGTGCGGGACCTGATCCACATCGGCGGGCGGGTGCTGCTGCCGCACCTGCGCACCGAGGCGGTGGAGCGGCTGGTGGTG
>DASVVI010000951.1:0-3735 GCA_036386635.1 Longimicrobium sp. | reverse complement strand
CCCTCCCCCGCTCGTCACCTCGCGGCCCCTCCCCCAAAACAGCCTGGGGGAGGGGCGCACGCGTGCATCCGTGCAGGGTGTATACGACTGCGCGCGGGATGGCACGGGCAGCCACGTGGGGCGGCCCCTACAAGGGTTCGTGCGAAGGAGCGGAGATCTGGGCGGGGCGAGGGAGGGCAGACACGCAGGTCTGCCCCACCGGCATCGTGCACAGGTGCAGACGGCGGTGCAGCCCGTGACACGGGCGCGATGAATCGCGCCCCTACGGGACCTGTTGTGTTCTCCCCCTCACCCGCCCTGCGCCCCCGCAGGCGGGGGAGGGGGCCGGGGGGAGGGGGCACTGCCACGGCCCGCTCCTTGTATCCACACCACGCCAAATGCCCAAGAAAACGACCAAAGAGCGGCCCTGGCGCAGGGTCGGCACTCCGGAAACGGGGTTCAGCTACCTGCGAGGCGACGGAGCGCCGCTCAAGAGCAAGGCGGCGCTGGAGCGCATCCGCAAGCTGGTGATTCCGCCGGCGTGGACGGACGTGGAGATCTCGCCGGATCCCGAGGCCAAGGTGCAGGTCATCGGGATCGACAAGGCGGGGCGCAAGCAGTACCGCTACAACGCGGAGTTCACCGCCAAGCGCTCGCGCGGCAAGTACCGCAAGCTGCTCGACCTGGCGCGCTGCATCCCGCACCTACGCGAAGCCACGGACGGGCACCTGGGCGGCGAGGGCGTCGGGCGCGAGCGCGTGCTCGCCACCATCGTGCGGCTGATGATGCGCGGCGCCTTTCGCGTGGGCAGCGAGCGCTACGCCACCGAGAACAAGACGTTCGGGCTCGCCACGTTGCGCAAGAGCCACCTGCGCATCGAGGGAAACAACCTCGTCTTCAAGTATCGCGGCAAAAAGGCCGTCCACCAGCGGCAGGTGGTGGCGGACACGCCGCTGGTGGAGGTGATGCGGGAGATCCTGGAAATCCCGGGACCGCGCCTCTTCAAGTACCTCGACGACGAGGGAAAGGCGCGCCCCGTGACCTCGCGCGACGTCAACGAGTACGTCAAGGAGATCGTGGGGAAGCGCTTCACGAGCAAGGACCTGCGGACGTGGGGCGGCACCGTGCGCGCCGCCGTGGTGCTGGCGGAGCTCGGGCCGCCCAAGAATCCTACCGAGGCGAAGAAGAACACCCTCCTCGCCTGCAAGCTGGTCTCGGCGGACCTGGGGAACACGCCGGCCGTGTGCCGAAGCTCGTACATCCACCCCGCCGTCTTCGAGCGGTACGAGCGCGGGCTTACCATCGCGCCGCTGATGCGCAAAGAAATACGCCCCGGCGAGGAAAGCCTGCCGGGGCGCTTCTACGCGGAAGAGGCTGCGCTCATGCGCTTTCTGGAGCGCCGCTAGCCGTGGGGGGCGGGCTCCATCGTCTCCACCGCGTCCTGCGGGATGGGGATCTCGTAGACGAAGTACATGTCGCCGACGCCCTCCTGGCGCACGAGCGAGAGCGACACGTTGAACACCGGCACCCCGCCCGCCGTCTTGCCGCGAAAGGTGCCGTGGTGCGCGTGCCCGTGGAAGACCACCGAGGCGCCGAAGCGGTCGATCGGCTCCGCGAGGCGGTCGTTGCCCAGGAAGGCGTGGATCGTCTCCGGCTCGCCCATCACCGTGTCCACCGTGGGCGAGTAGTGGAGGAGCACCACGCGGATGGGCGTCGACAGGCGGCGCAGCGCGAATTCCAGCGTCTGCGCTTCCTCGATGGTGGTGCCCACGAACTCCTTGGTGGCCGCCTCGCCGAACGCGGTCAGCGTCCAGCGTCCGAAGCCGCCCATGAAGCCCTTCACCCCCGCGATCCCTACCTGCGGATTGAGCTGAAAGGGCTCGTCGTCCAGCAGGTGCAGCCCCTCGCGCGAGCGGAGCAGCGCCTTCGCCTCTTCCACGCGGCCGCTCTCGTGGTCGTGGTTCCCCAGGACGGCCAGGATGGGGATGCGCACGTCCGCGAGCTCGCCCAGCACCACCTTGATCTCGGGCGGGGTGCCGCGCCGGGTCAGGTCGCCGGCCAGCAGCAGGACGTCGGCGTCGTCGTTGACGCGGGCAAAGTGCTCGCGGTACTTCCCCACGTCCTCCTCGCCGCAGTGGAAGTCGCCGACGGCGGCGATGCGCACCACGCCGGGGCGCGGATCGGTCCTGCGCCGCCGCTCCGCGGGCAGCCCGTTCGAGGCGGGTGTAGCCGGATCCGTCATCCGTCGCCCTCCTCAGAGTCTGCCTCGTTCTTTTCGGCGGACGCGCGCTCGTCCCACACGTCGCTCGCCACCAGCGCGGTGACGGAGGGGTGCTGCTCCATGCGCTGGATCAGCTCCTCGCGCTGGTCGTGGAAGCCCCACTCGTTCACGTCGATGGTGAAGGAGAAGCGCGAGATCAGGGTGCCGCGCGTCACGTCGTGCGCGTCGCCCTCGGCGGGGCGGCTGCTTGCGGCGGAGCGCGCGTTCTCCAGCAGCTCGTCCAGCACCCACGCGGGCACCTGGTCGCTGTAGCCGGGATAGACGTAGCGGAACATCATCACCTGCGACAGGAGGAGCGGCCAGTGCTCGCCCGTCTTGTCCACCAGGCGGCGCCAGTCCATCTGGTGCCCCTTGCACAGGATCAGGTGCGCGATGTCCGCCATGTCGTGCCGGTGGCGCTCGCTGATGAAGAGGCGGTGCCAGATCAGCTCCTCCACCGGCGCCACCCGCACGGGCATCGCGGCCAGAATGGCGGGCGACGAGTGCTGGAACCAGTCGTGGTCGATCAGCGCCAGCCCGTTCCCCATGCCGTAGATGACGTCGATGAAGTACGGATCGTCGAGCGCCTTGGCCAGCCAGTGCCCCTGCTCAAGCCTGCTGCGGAAGCCCACCGTGCGCAGGACCTCCATCGCCTGCATCACCGCCTCCGGCTCGCAGAAGAGGTCCAGGTCCTTGGTCTGGCGGTAGATGCCCGTATGCTCGTAGATGGCGTACGCGCCGGCGACCACGTACGGCACGCCCGCCTCGTTGAGCGCGGCGAGGGCGCGCTTGTAGATCTCCCGCTCCGCTTCCGGGATCCAGAAGCCGCCGTGCGTGACGGATTTCTGCTCTTCCTTGGACAGGTTCCCCATGCGGGGGAGGCGGATGGGAACCGGTTCGGTCTTGGCCATTGGGAATCCTCGGGTGGTCGTCGGGGACGCGGTCAAGGCAAGGATCAGGCCCACGGGGCTCCAAGCTCGGCCCCGCCAACCCCTTGCCCCGGCCCACTCCGCGCCCCGACATTCCGGGGCCCGCGCCACCACCACCTCCCGCTCCCCGCCGCCGATGCTGGACGACCTGAAGAGACTGTTCGCGCAGAGCTGGAACGCCCTGCTGGAGGAGACGGCGCGCCGCGATCCGGAGGACGACGTGGCGGGTCTCCTCGCCTCCATGCGCCGCGAGATGGTGCAGGCCCGCGCCGCCCTTCCGCTGTACGAGAAGAACGTGCAGGCCACCACCGCCGACCTGGAGCGCGAGCGCCGCGCCCTGGACGATACCGTACGCCGCGGCGGAATGGCCGAGCGCATCAACGACGCGGAGACCGCGCGGTTGGCGCAGGAGTTCGCGGACCGCCACCGCCAGCGCGTCGCCGTGCTGGAGGAGAAGCTGCGCGCCGCCAACGCCGAGCTCCAGCTTCGCCGCACCGAGTCCGAGGAGATGATGCGGCGCTACAAGGAGGCGGACGCGAACCGCTTCATCCTGGTCGCCGAGATCCG
>DASVVI010000950.1:0-3767 GCA_036386635.1 Longimicrobium sp. | reverse complement strand
AGAGCAGAGATGGCCAGTCCACGTGGTCGGAGAGGACGAACCCGCGGTCGACGCCTCGCCGCCGGCGCGCGCCGCGGATGCTCATCCACCCCGACGCGAACGCGGCCGACACGGGGCCGAAGCGGCGCATCCACGGCGTCCCGTTCGCCGAGGGCGGCGCGATGACCAGGGCGCGGCTCCAGTCGAACCCCTTCGGCGCGCCCATCGGGTTGTCTGCCTGGGGGAGGGGGATGCCGCCGTCGCGGTAGTCCTGGTTCAGCTTGAGCGCGGCGCCATGCGCGAAGATGGGGCCGATGGTCGGATCGACACCGGCCAGCATCCGCTGCGCCTTGCCCAGCGCGTAGCCGAAGAGGAGCGACGCGCGCCCTGCCTCCTGGTTGCCGCGCCACCACGCATCGATCTGCGCGAAGACCTCCGCCTGCGGCCGCCAGCGGTAGATGGGAAGCCCGAAGGTGCTCTCCGTGACGAAGGTGTGGCAGCGCACCGGCTCGAAGGGCGTGCAGGTGGGGTCCGGCTCCGTCTTGTAGTCGCCAGACACCACCCACACCTCGCCGCCGCGCTCCACGCGGATCTGCGCGGAGCCCAGGATGTGCCCGGCCGGGTGCAGCGACACCTTGACCCCGCGCACGTCGCGCACCTCGCCCCACTCCAGCGTGTCGATGCGGGAGTCGGCGCCCAGGCGCGTCCTCATCACCCGCTCCCCCTCGCGCGAGCCCAGGTAGCGCCGGCACCCCCACCGCGCGTGGTCGCCGTGCGCATGCGTGATGATCGCCCGGTCCACGGGGAGCCAGGGGTCGATGAAGAAGTCGCCCGCTTCGCAGTACATCCCCCGGTCGGTAACGCGCAGCAGCATGGGCGTGGAGGCGGTGAGTGGCGGCACAGGCACAAGCGGTAGCCCATGGCGCACGACGCGGGCCGAAGCTCCTGATGCCTCGCCATGGTACCACCGACCGGCGCGTCTGACGCAGAGGCGCGGAGAGATGGTCTTCTCCACGCCGCTGCGTTTGGCGAGCGGAGCACCCCTGAAAACGCCTACCGCTCCCCGGCGCGCCGGTCGAGCCACTCGAGGAGCGCCACGAAGGGAGGTGCCAGGGCGCCGTCCGAGCCACTGAGGGTGACTGGCTGCGGCCCCCCTTCCACCCGGACCGTGTAGGTCATGCCGTCGCGCACGAGCCCCGGACCGTCCTCTGCCGGCGCAGGCACAGCCCGCGCCGCGTCGAGCAGGCTGGAAAGTTCAGCCATCTCGCCGGTCGAAAGGCTCGCCGCGTCCACGGCGGTGGCGGGGCGCCGGAGTCCAACTCCGAACCCTCCTTCTTTCGTCAGCGTGATGCGCATCTTTTCCTCCGTACCGGTGTGCCGTGGTTGCAGCGGCGCCCGGCGCGCCGCCTCAGTGCTTTTCCTGCAGCATGACGACCTCACGAGACAGCGAATTCACCTGGGTGGCGAGCGCCTCGAGCTGGGCGCGGAGTGCCGCGAGACCATCCTCCTCTCCCACGCTGCCTGATCGCGTACGGGGCATGGAGGAGGCGTGCGCCCCCGAAATGCGGATTCCCACCTCACGCCAGGCGTGGAGAATTGCCTGTTGCTCCCCGCTTTTAGTGCCGTAGAGCTGACCCGCCTTGGCGTATGTGGTGTCGGCGAAGTCCTGGAATTGCGAGGTCGTGCTCGAAGCCCTGAGAGATTCGTACCAGATGTGCCCCGGCGCCTCCCACGCGAATCCGCCGATGGCGGTCGCCGCCAGATAGAATGCCCGGTTCGGAATTCCCGAGTTGATGTGCACGCCCCCCCAGTCCCCCGCCCGCGTGTCCGGCAGGTCGGCGTACCCGTCCATGTGATCCGGTTGCGGGTCCTTGCCCAGCGTCGGACTGTCGTATGCCGTTCCGGGGGCTTTCATCGAGCGCAACGCATCCGCCCCGATCCCGGGGGTGAACACTTCCTGGCCGATCAGCCAATCGGCCTGCCCGGCGCTCTGGCCGAGCGTCCACTGCTTGACCAGCGAGCCGAACACATCGGACACCGACTCGTTCAGCGCCCCCGACTGCTTGTGGTACTCGAACCCCGCGGTGTACTCGGTAACGCCGTGCGCCAGCTCGTGCGCGATGACGTCCAGGGAAAGCGTGAAGTCGCCGAAGACGACACCGTCGCCGTCGCCGAAAACCATCTCCTGACCGTCCCAGAACGCATTTTGGTAGCGCGAACCATAGTGCACGAATCCGTTCAGCCGCATCCCGCGATCATCGATAGAGTTGCGCCCGAATACTTCCTTGAAGAAGCGGAACGTGTGCCCGAGCCCGTCGAATGCCGCATTGACGGAGTTGTCGCTGGTGGGTGCGCCGTCTTCCGTGCGGGCCAGCTTGGCGGAGGGCAGGGTCATGGCGCCGCGGCAGTCGTAAATGGTGCGCCGTCCTGTATCGGGAGCCGCGGCAACGGCCGAGAGCGCGCGAACGGATCGCTCGCCTTGCAGGTGAGCGGTCGTAAGTAAGGAGTTGAGCGCAGTCCCCCGCAAATCCGGGTTGTCACTCTCCAAGAGCTTCTTGAGAAGGTGCGGAGGGGTGATGCAGTTGACGTGCTTGCGGCAGGAGCAGGGCATTGGTCACCTCCGGGTAAGAAGGAGAGGACACGCGCGGCGTGGAGCGCACTTACCCCTGAATGGATGGCTCCGCCCTCGCGATTTCTCACAGCCCTATTCTGCCCTCTGAGCACGGGTTGCACATCAGGCGTACCCGGCCGCCGGCGAACAGTGGCACCCGTAATAGATGCGGGCTTATCGCCGAAGCGCGCCCGCGACACCAGCGGCGGACCGATGAGCCAGGGAACCGCTGCCCGGAAGCAGGGGGTCCCTCGCGGCTTCAGGAGCGCGCCGCCATCGGTGGGTCTCACGCAGAGACGGAGAGGCGCGGAGAGAGTTTCTCTTCTCCGCGCCCCTCTGCGTTTTGGCGTGACCCGTGGGGGAATGCGCGGTTCGGACGTTGCGAAGCAACGCCGATACACAAACCCTGGACTAGGGCAAAAAGATGACGGCAGCAAGCAGAGCGCAACGCTTGGTAGGCGCGCGCTCGAAGAGGGGCAGGACGTGGAGCCGCTCGCGATGCTCCACGACGACGATGCGGACATCTCCAACCCGCTGGCCCCGCACCGGCACACGGGGGCGGAGGGCGCGCGCCAATTCTGGACGGCGTACCGCAAGACCTTCGAAACGGTGCGCTCCGAATTCCACCACATCGAGGACGCCGGCGACGCGTCGTTCCTGGAGTGGACCAGCACCGGCCGCACTCCGCAGGGACGCGACTTCGGCTACCGAGGGGTCAGCGTGGTCGAATGGAGCGGCGAGCGGATCCGCGCCTTTCGCACCTACTTCGACCCGCGCCACCTGAGCCAGCAGATCGCCCCGGCGGCGTAGGACGGCATCGCATCACTTCGTCCACACCACGATGCTCCCGCAGCCGCTGAGGGCGTCCTGGAACTGCGGGGGCACCTGGGTCTCGGCGTACACCTCGATCGCCGCGACGTCCTGCGGCCGGACGAGCGAATCCAGGTCGCTGCCGGTCAGGTTCCTCATCATGAGTCCGTTTAGGTACAACGTCGGCGCGCACGGATCGCCGAACGCGTTGCGCATCAGGAGGGCTTCGCCGCCATCCACGCTGCGGACGCTCGAGACGCCCGGCATGTTCTTGAACAGGTCCGAAGTCTCCAGCAGCAGCCGCCTCTGGAGGTCCTCCGCGGTGAAGAAGCGCCCCGTGCCCCAGGAGCGCCGCCGCTCGTCGAAG
>DASVVI010000949.1:0-3607 GCA_036386635.1 Longimicrobium sp. | reverse complement strand
GACCGAGATGATTGCGTCTGTAGGGCCTCCCTGTACCGCCCGCCGCCAACTGGGACGAGCGGCATGAAGAAGATCCGGAACAGCGGGATTACCGGCCAGCGTGGAGTCGCTCTCATCCAGAAGGTTGTTCTGGAGATGGGCTCGCTCTGGCACGAAACCGGGGGACTGGAGGCCGGCATCGACGGCTTCATCGAGTTCCGCGATCCGGGTACCGGTGAGGTTCTGAACCAGATCCTGGCCGTGCAGTCGAAGGCGACCGCCGGCCGGTTCAGTTCTGAGACAGATGCGAGCGTGGCGTTCATCTGCGAGAAGGACGACATCGACTACTGGATGCAGGGCAACCTGCCGATCATTCTGGTCGTCTCGCGTCCCGATACGGATGAAGCGTACTGGGTCTCCGTGAAGGAGTACTTCCGAGACCCGAAGATCAGGCAGACGCGCAAGGTCGTCTTCGGCAGGACGCGGGACCGGTTCGAGCCCTCGGCCCGAGATCGGCTGCTCGCCTGCGCGGCGCCGGCGGAGGGGGGCACCTACTTCGCCCCGCCCCGCGCGGAGGAACGGATCGTCACCAACCTGCTGACCATCACAAGGCTTCCGGCGCGGCTGTTCCACGGGTTCACCGACTGCTCGAGCGGCGGGGAGGTCCGGAAGCGGCTAAATGAGCAGCGGGCGGTCGGCATGGACGAGTGGTCGATCAGGCGGAAACGCATCGTGAGCGTCCATGATCTCGGCACCGGTCCGTGGCGAGCCATCTGCGACCCAGGGACGGTCGAGGAGTTCGACGTCGAGGAGTGGGCGTTCTCCTATGATCACGACACCCGCAGCGACTTCGTCGAACTCCTCCGGCAATGCCTGCGGGCTCGCCTTCGGCAGATGGAGGTTTCGTATGACCGCGAGCTGGACCACTTCTACTTCACGGCGACCCGCGGCCTCTCCGCACGTGTGGCCTCGTACCGCAGCTACTCGCGGGATGCCCAGAGTACCGTGTTCCGAGCCTACACGAGGAAGGACGCACCCGACGTCGTCGCTTATTACCGACACCACGCCTTTGAGGGACGTTTCCGGCAGTACGACGACGCGTGGTTCCTGCAGATCGATCCTACCTACCGTTTCACGACCGACGGACACCGGCCTGATCGCTACGGCTCCGATAAGCTCAGCCGGATGCGCAAGCTGGAGAAAAATCCTGCCGTAATGGGTCAGGTCCTGATGTGGGCCTCTCTCCTCGGCGAACCGGAGCGGGGGGATCTCTTCGCCCCCCCAGCATACCCTCATCTGGGCTTCGGGCAGTTGGCGTCCTTCGATCTCCCCGTCGGGATCGACGACGACCGATGGCTCGCGTCGGACGAGAACCCGGAAGCAAGTGAAGCCGCGAACCAAGCGGGGGCGCTGGATCTCTTCAGGGAAGGGGGCTTGTGAAGGGTGAATTCATCGCGGAGCCGGAACTCGAGTTCGGTGGAGACGGAAGGCACATCGACATCAGGTTCGGGATCATGGATTATGGCCCTGCTGATGCCGGGTTGGAGCGTGCCCCGGACCAGATCGTCGCAGGGCTGATCGGCACGCCCTCTACGATCGAAGGCGCTCGGCTCTGGCTTGAACGGTGCCGCGAGGAGATCCCGGCGAAGGCAAGCCGTCAGCCTAACCTCTTCCCGCGTTTCCCTGGCTTCCAGCCCGGTACGGCGTTCCGGTCTACGCTGGTGGTGGACAGCAACCTGGAGCGGGAGATCCCGGCAAGGGACATCGACCGGCTCGTCCGTGGCGAGGAGCACAACCGCATCGTCACTGACACGGTGGACCGGTTCTGCGTGGAGATGCGCCTGCTGAAAGAGAAGCGGCCGCCGCACGTCTTCCTCTGCGCGATCCCGCCAGAGATCGACCGGCTCCGCGATCCAGACGTACGGGCAGCGCGGGGTGAGAAGGGCGGCGAAGTCTTCGACTTCCGCCGCCTGCTGAAGGCGCGCGCGATGGACCTGGGCATCCCGACCCAGTTGATCACGCCCTCCACGTACGATAGTGCGCAGCGCCGAACGCAGAAATCCCGTCCGGAGCGGCCTCGTCAGCTTCAGGACGAGGCCACCCGGGCGTGGAACCTCCATACGGCCCTCTACTACAAGGCCGGCGGCCTGCCGTGGCGTCTGGTCAGAGACTCCGCAGAGTTCAGGACGTGCTATGTCGGGGTCAGCTTCTTCTATGGGCTTGACCGCTCGAATATCATGACGAGCATGGCCCAGATCTTTGACGAACGCGGGGATGGGATCGTGGTGCGAGGTGCCCCCGTTCGGCTGTCCCGAGATGACCGGGTGCCGCACCTTGAGGAGGCGGATGCGTGCGCGCTGCTGGCGCAGGCGCTCCGGCGCTACCGCGCGGAGCATGGGGCGGCGCCCGCTCGTGTCGTCCTGCACAAGACGTCGCCGTTCGACGTCGCGGAGCGGGAGGGCTTCGCGACCGCTACGGAAGAGGAGCGGATCGGCAGGATCGACTTCGTGAGTGTGACGGAGCGGAGCGCGCCGCGACTGTTCAGGCGGGGGCCGTATCCGCCGCTGCGGGGCACCCTGCTGTCGCTCTCCCAGAGGGAGCATGTCCTATACACGCGCGGAAGCGTCGATTTCTACGCCACGTACCCTGGGATGTACGTGCCGCGTCCTCTCCAGTTCAGGTTCGATGAGGTAACGAGCACTCCGCGCGCGATCGCGAGCGAGATGCTTGCGCTGACGAAAATGAACTGGAACAAGACGCAGTTCGACCAGTCCGAGCCGATCACCGTATCTGCCGCGAGGCGGGTGGGAGACATCCTGAAGTACGTAGAGGAAGGTCGCACGATCGAGAGCCGGTACAGCTACTACATGTAGGATGACCGGGCGAGCTGTACACTGGCCCTGATGGATGCCCTCGCGAGGTTGCCAACAGGAGACTTGAACTTGTCCACCGGCGGTGCCAGAAAGCGTTCGCGCCACTTCTCTCACAGCGCATGCCCGAGGCCTGAGGACCTCGCCCAGGGCGTGGCGCTGACCCATGGGTGCCCAAGGCGGTGTTCCTGTGGTACTCCGAGCTCGACCGCTCCGTCAAACCGGATCGTGCAGCGGTGATTGAGCGCCTCTACGAGGGGGGCCCGCACCTACGTTGCCGCATCGGATAGCACCTGGAGCGGACGCGTCGACAGGCTGGAAGTGGTCCCCCTCATTCGTCATCTCTGCTCAGACAGAGTAGACCCGCGTGCTGGAGATCATGCCGCACCCGCGAGATGCATGAAGTCGGAGTGCCACTCGCTGTTGAGCGAACAAAGCGCGTCCCGCACATGCTGCGTGCACGAGGGGTGCTGCCAAATCACCTCCGGTCTGAACTGCGGCTCATGTTCCGTGATCATCGTGCGTGCGACAGCGAGGAGTTCCTCCGGAGTGACGCGCCCATACCCACCAAACACGTAGCCGCGTGCGAGTCTTCGCCGCCATTGAAGACCGATCAGGTCCGCATGTCCGGCCTCCAAGGGCTCCGACGCCCTATGTACGATTGCGGTGCGTTGATCCTCGGAGAGGGCACCTCGCATCGCGAGGTGCCAGAGCGCGTCGCGAGCCATGATGCTCGGTCGGCGGATCGGGCACCAGAG
>DASVVI010000948.1:0-11517 GCA_036386635.1 Longimicrobium sp. | reverse complement strand
CGAACACGGCCACGAAGAACAGCCCGGCGAACAAGCACGCGCGAGCGTTCTTGATGCCGAACCAGAGGAACTCGATCAGCGCGCTCCGCACCCGGGAGCGCCCGCGGCGCGGCTGCGACTGAGCCGAAAACGCCGGCTCCTCCGCGCTCACTGTAGTCTTCGGGTGAGCACCGGAGCCCATGTCAGCCATGACGCTGACCGAGGAGCAAGCAGGGTTCGCGGGTGGCCATTCCTGAATCGGTCGAATGTGACCGGCTACACATCGAGGAGCCCCAGCATCCAGTTCCTCCCGTCGGTAAGTGGCTCAAGGAATTCCGGTGCGCGGAGTTCTACACCGTGCTGTACGTGCCGAAAGGGGGCTACAAGTTCTACACCGGCGCCGCGCGTACGGCAAACAGCTGCGTGGTCCAGGGCCCCCATTCGCCGACCATCCAGGCCAACGCCGCTTCCTACCGCGCGCCCTCGGCCACATTCCCTGAGCCGCGCACGGGCCTTGCTCCTGCTGGGTCGCGATCCACTCTTCCTGTTCGCGCCCTCGCCAACCCGCGGAAGCATCGCTCATGAGCTCCACCCACAAGCCCCACGGCTACACAACCGTCTCGCCCTATCTCGTCGTCGACGGCGCCGGCGCGACCATCGACTTCCTGGTGCGCGTCTTCGGCGCCGTGGAGCTGCGCCGGTTCGCGGGGGACGGAGGCAAGGTCATGCACGCCGAGGTCCGCATCGACGACACCGTTGTGATGCTCGCCGACGGCGCCGAGGGGTGGCCGCCGGTCCCCTCGCACGTGCACGTCTACGTAGCGGACGTGGACGACACGTACCGCCGTGCGCTGGAAGCGGGCGCGACCTCCGTGCAGGAGCCGGTGAAAAAGGATGATGCCGACAAGCGCGGCGGGTTCAAAGACCCGAGCGGCACCACCTGGTGGATCGCGACCATGATGGGGTAGCTCCGCGTATGGGCGAGGACATCCTGCTGCCGATCGATTGGATCACGCGCCGCGTCGGCGATGCGCCGTTGCTGCTCGCGGTGCAGGGCGGCGCGAGCCACGCGTTGCCGACCGTGCTCTGGTTCCACGGGCTTAGCGTGGATAAGGAAACGCACCGCAAGGAGCTGGAGAGGATCGCGCGGGCGGGGTTCCTGGCGGTGGGGGTGGACGCGGCGGGGCATGGCGAGCGGCGGCTTCCCGACCTGGAGGCGCGCATCGACGTGTCGCGCGAGGAGACGATCCGCTTCATGCTGGGGCTGGTGGAGGAGACGGCGCGCGAGGTACCCGGAATCGTGCGGGCGCTGGTGGACGAGGGGCTCGCGGACGCCGAGCGGGTGGCGCTGGTGGGGATTTCGATGGGCGGCTACGTCGTCTACCGCGCGCTGCTGGAGGAGCCGCCGGTGCGCGCGGCGGTGGCGATCCTCGGGTCGCCGGAGTGGCCGCGGCCGGACAGCCCGCACCATCGGCTGGATGCGTTCCGCAGGGTGGCGCTCCTTTCGATCACGGCGGAGAACGACGAGAACGTGCCGCCAAGGCCCGCGCGCGAGCTTCATCGCAGGCTCGGCGAATCGGAGCGGGCGCGCTACGTGGAGCTGCCCGGCGCCGTGCACCTGATGGGCGAGGCGGACTGGGAGCGGACGATGGAGGAGATGCTCCGCTGGCTCGCGCTGCACATCGGGTAGAGTTGCGAAACAGCGAGCGCCGGCCGTGCTCCGCGACAGCCACGTCGCGCATCGCGCGGCCGGCGTTGCACTTCCGCCAGATGGCGCCGCGAGAGCATCTAAGTGGATGCGGGAGCGGAGCTTCGTTGATGATGCTTCTGGTCCGGTATCTGCATTTTGCGCCCCGCGTGAGTCGAAGGAACGCCCCCTGTCCGAGCGCCCGCACAGCGAGAGAGCTCCACCGATGAAGCTGGTGATCTTTGGCCTTACCATCAGCTCGTCGTGGGGGAACGGCCACGCGACGCTCTGGCGGGGGCTTTGCCGCGCGCTGGCCCGGCAGGGGCACCGTGTGGTCTTCTTCGAGCGCGACGTTCCCTACTACGCCGGCAGCCGCGACCTGTGGGAGATCCCGGGCGGCGAGCTGGTCCTCTACCACGACTGGGACGAGGTGCTCCCCGCCGCGCGCCGCCACGCGGCCGAGGCGGACGTGGCGATGGTCACCTCGTACTGCCCGGACGGAATCGCGGCGACCGAGCTGGTGCTGGACTCTCCGGCGCCGGCGCGCGTCTTCTACGACCTGGACACCCCCGTAACCCTCGATGCGCTGCGCAGCGGGGCGCCGGTAGCGTACATCGGCGAGCGCGGGCTGCGCGACTTCGACCTGGTGCTCTCGTTCACCGGCGGCGCGGCTCTGACGCAGCTTCGCACCACGCTTGGGGCGCGGCGGGTGGCGCCGCTGTACGGGCACGTGGACCCCGAGGTGCACCGGCCCGTGGCGCCTCTCGAAGGGGCGCTGGCGGACCTTTCGTACCTGGGCACGTATGCGGCGGACCGGCAGGCGGCAGTCGAGGCGCTGCTGCTGGAGCCCGCCCGGAGGATCCCGGAGCGGCGCTTCCTGATCGGCGGGGCGCAGTATCCGCACGACTTCCCGTGGACGCCCAACCTCTTCTTCATGCAGCACCTGCCGCCCGCGCAGCACCCGGCGTTCTACTGCTCGTCGCGTCTCACGCTCAACGTCACGCGCCGCGCGATGGCGGAGATGGGGTACTGCCCGTCCGGCCGGCTCTTCGAGGCCGCGGCGTGCGGCGTGCCGATCCTGACCGACACCTGGGCGGGCCTGGACGAGTTCTTTGCCCCGGGCGAGGAGATCCTGACCGCCGGGAGCACCGAGGAGGCGATGGCGGCGCTCGCGGTGCCGCACGAGGAGCTGGCCAGGATCGCGCGGGCGGCGCGTCAGCGGACGCTGGAGGAGCACACTTCGGACAGGCGCGCGGAGGAGCTGGTGAGGGCGGTGGAGGCGGCGAACGAGCAGGCTCTCGCGATGGAGGTGTGAGGATGTGGGGAATCATCCCGGCCGCGGGCGCCGGAACCAGGATCCAGCCGCTGGCCTTCTCCAAGGAGCTCCTCCCCGTGGGGAGCCGCTTCGACGACGGCGTGGAGCGGCCGCGCGCCGTGAGCGAGTACCTGGTGGAGCGCATGATCCGCGGCGGCGCGGACAAGATCTGCTTCGTCATCTCGCCCGGGAAGTCGGACATCCTGGGCTACTACGGCGGCGGCGTGGGGAGCGCGCACGTGTGCTACGCCGTGCAGCCGAAGCCCGCCGGCCTGTGCGACTCCATCTTCCGCGCCCTCCCGCTCCTCGCCGAGGACGAGACGGTGCTGGTCGGCCTGCCGGACACCATCTGGTTCCCCGAGGACGGGCTGCGCGACCTTCCGGACGGCGCGTTCTCCTTCCTCCTCTTCCCGGTGGAGCGGCCCGAGTTCTTTGACGCGGTGGTGACGGACGAGGCCGGGCGCGTGCGCGAGATCCAGGTGAAGCAGCCGGGCGCGGAGAGCCACTGGGTGTGGGGCGCCTTCAAGCTCCCCGTCGCCGTCCTGCGCGAGCTGCACGAGCTCTGGCTGGAGCGCGGCCGGCGCGACGAGTACATCGGCACGCTGGTCAACGCCTGGCTGGCGCGGGGCGGGGAAGCGTTGGGCATTCCCGCCGGCGAGTCGTACGTGGACGTGGGGACGCTTCACGGCTACCGCGAGGCGATCCACCTGCTGGAGGAGCGCCCGGCACCTTCCGGGCTCCCGACCGTGGCGGCCTTCGTGTCCGCCGTACCCGCGCCGCCGCCCGTGGCGGAGGTGTCCCTTTGAGCGCGACGGAAATGACCGCAGCTTCCATGACCCCGCAGGAGGTCCGCGAGCAGGTGGAGCGGCTCGGCCCCTGGTTCCATAACCTGGAGCTGAGGGGGGTGCGTACCGCGCCGAACCACTTCCTGGGCGACTACCCCGCGATGAAGTTCCGCAACTTCGCCCACGCCATCCCCGCAGACCTCTCCGGGAAGTCGGTGCTGGACGTGGGGTGCAACGCGGGCTTCTACTCCATGGAGATGAAGCGGCGCGGCGCCGAGCGCGTGGTGGGGATCGACAGCGAGGACCTGTACCTGGAGCAGGCGCGCTTCGCCACCGCCGTCAACGGGATGACGGACATCGAGTTCCACAAGATGTCCGTCTACGACGTGGCGTCGCTGGGCGAGAAGTTCGACTTCGTGATCTTCATGGGTGTCCTCTACCACCTGCGCCACCCGCTCCTCGCGCTCGACCTGCTGCGCGAGCACGTGGTGGGCGACCTGATGCTCTTTCAGAGCATGCTGCGCGGGTCCAGGGATGTGGAGCCGGTGGCGGCGGACTACGAGTTCCAGGAGGAGGAGCACTTCGACCGGCCGGGGTACCCGAAGATGCACTTCATAGAGCATCGCTACGCGCACGACCCCACCAACTGGTGGGCGCCCAATCGCGCCTGCGCCGAGGCGATGCTGCGCAGCTCCGGCTTCGAGATCGTGCAGCAGGCCGAGGACGAGGTCTTCCTCTGCCGTCGCGCCGAGATCATCGACGGCGAGCCGCGGGCGGTGTACCCGGCGCGGTAGGTGGCCCCACCCCCAGCGTCGCTCCGCGACGCATCCCCCTCCCCCAAAACCGCCTGGGGGAGGGGGTTTTTGCGTGCATCTGCCTGACCTGCGGCCCGCCACCGGGCGCCGATCCTCGTAGGGGCGGACCTGCGTGTCCGCCCACCCTTGCCGTGTCTCGATCCCTGCCCTCTGTGCCGCGGATCCCACGTTCGGACACCCCGCGCGTTTCGCGGCTAATCCGCCGTTCATGTATGTCTTGCAACCTTTACGGGTCCGCTTCCGTCCTATATCGCGAGCACCACGGTGTGCTCCTGAAAACTGAAACCTGAATGGAGGTTGTAATGTCCGCCAAGATCGCCACCGTCGTCCGCTACGTGTTCGTGTCCACCATGGTTACCGGCCTGATCGTCGCCGGGATCGATTCGGCGTCGGGGAGCGAGGAGCGCCTCGGCCTTACCGAGTGCGGCTGGGAGGGGAATCCCTGCGAGCTCGCCCCGCTGGTGGTGAAGGCCCCGCGCACGCAGGTCGCCGCTCCGCAGGATGCCAGCGAGACGCTGATTGCGCAGCGCTGACTTCCGGCGAAGCCTCCGGCGCCGCTCAGCGGCGCGGCGCGAGGATCGTCCACGATGAACGGCCCCCTCCAGTTTCCGGCGGGGGCCGTTTCATTGCATCTTGCCGCCGAATGCCAACGATTCCAGGAGACGGCGTGATGGAGCGCGTGCTGATCGCGGGGTGCGGATACGTGGGCTCGGCGCTGGCGGCCCGCCTCGCCGCGGACGGGGACGAGGTTTGGGGGATGCGCCGCGCGCCCGACGGCCTCCCCGCGGGTGTGCGCCCCCTCGCCGCGGACCTGCGCGACCCGGCGACGCTGGCAGGGCTGCCGGAGGGGCTCACCACCGTCTTCTACACGGCGGCGGCGGATGGGGGATCGGAGGACGACTACCGCGCGGTGTACGTGGACGGCCCCCGCAACCTGCTGGCGGCGCTCGAGGCGGAGGGGCAGCGGCCGCGGCGCGTGATCTTCACCTCCAGCACAAGCGTGTACGCCCAGTCCGGCGGCGAGTGGGTGGACGAGGATTCGCGCGCGGAGCCGGCCGGATTCCGAGGGCGCACCATGCTGGAGGGCGAGTCGATCGTGCTCGGAGGCCCGTTTCGCGGTGTGGTGCTGCGACTGGGCGGGATCTACGGGCCCGGCCGCACGAGCTACATCGACCGCGTGCGCTCCGGCGCCGCCGAGTGCGCGGCCATCACCACGTACACTAACCGCATCCATCGCGACGACTGCGCCGGCGCCCTCCGCCACCTGATGCTCCTCCCCTCGCCCGAGTCCATCTACATCGGCGTGGATCGCGAGCCGGCGGACAGCTGTGAGGTGCTGCACTGGCTCGCGGCAGCGCTCGGCCAACCCGCGCCGCGGCGTGCGGAGACCGCCGTCCCTCCCCGCAGCAACAAGCGCTGCCGCAGCGACCGCCTCGCATCGTCCGGTTATACGTTCAGCTATCCCACCTACCGCGAAGGGTTTGCGGCGTTGTTGTGATCCTGCTGCGGGAGCGGTCTCCTGCGAATGGCGGGGCACGGGCAGACACGCGGGTCTGCCCCTACGGGATCTGTGTGCGTAGGGCGGCGGTCACGGTAGGGCAGAGGTGGGTGTGATGAATCAAGCCCGTACGGGATCTGTGTGCGTAGGGCGGCGGTCAGGGCAGGGCAGAGGCGGACGTGATGAATCACCGCCATACGGGATCTGTGTGCGTAGGGCGGCGGTCGCGGTGCGGCG
Organism: Longimicrobium sp.; assembly: GCA_036386635.1. Lineage (GTDB taxonomy): Bacteria > Gemmatimonadota > Gemmatimonadetes > Longimicrobiales > Longimicrobiaceae > Longimicrobium. The sequence goes on along the minus strand of DASVVI010000948.1, from coordinate 5,201 downwards.
CGGGGTTCAGTCGCCGGCGAAGTCCTTTTTCAGCAGCGAGATCTGGGCGGTGTGCGCGAGGTTGTGCTGGACGATGCCGTGGAGGAGGACGTAGTACGTCACGCCGCTGCCGAGAGGGGCGTCGCGCGCTTCGCCCAGGATCTCGCCGAGGGCGGCGGCGGGGAAGCGCTCCACTTCGGCGAGCAGCTCGCGATGGGCGGTTTCCAGGCGCGCGACCGTGTCGCGCCAGGCGTCTTCACTCGGCGAGGGCGGAGCGGGCCAGTCGCCGTCCTCGGGCTCGTGCGCGACGCGGGTGCGCAGGCGGCGGAGGACTTCGCGCTGCCAGCTCGTCATGTGCAGCACGATCTCCCAGATGCTGTGCGCACGGGCGATTGGGCGCAGCGATGCCTGCTCGGCCGTCACGCCGCGCAGCACCGTCATCGTAGGGTCGCCGTACCACGCGTCGCCGTCGTGCGCGCGGGCGAGCTGGTCGGCGATGGCGCGGATCTCGTTCATGTTCAGCCGGGCTCGAGGGAGGTGAAGACGACCATCGCGCAGAACGCCATCAGCATCACGATGTTGATGGCGGCGTGGAAGCGCGGGTTGCGGACCAGCGCGCCGCTCAGCATCAACAGGAGGAAGCCGGCTTCGAAGGGGCGGTCCTGGGTGAGCAGCGGCGCGCCCTGCACGGCGACGTTGCGAACGAAGTTGGCCGTCACCGCCGCCGCGCCCACCGCAAAGAACCAGGGGCGCACCGAGTAGTAGTGGTCGTACATCGACACGTTCGCCAGGTCGTCGTCAAAGTCGGGGAAGACCAGCACCGCCATCAGGTACAGGAGGATGGGCGCGAGCAGGAAGACCAGGAACGAGAAGAAGTTGCCGAGGATCGCCTCGTCGTAGTCGTAGGTGGACCACCAGAACTGGACGTGCGCCAGGAAGGCGACCGCCGCGGCCAGCAGCGACACCCAGTAGATCCTCACCCGCGCCCGCGCCACGATCAGCCGCGCGACGCTGGAGAGGAGGCGCGAGAGTCCCATCCCGATGATGATGGAGACGAGGACGGAGAGGTATTCGGCTTTGTTCATCGAGGGGGGTGCGGGAGGCTGGGGTTCGCGCAGGGTACGCGTCCGCCCTCGCCCGCGCAACGATCACGGTTGTGAAAGCCCGCGGCGAACGCCACATTCCCGCGCCCGCAACCTCCCGCCCGAAAGCTTCCGCCGTGACCAGCATCGCCGCGCCCGTCCCCGCCACGCCACTCCCCGGCCTGCGCCGCGGGCTCTCCACGATGGCGCTGGTGTTCGTGATGTACTTCAACACCTCCGGCGGCGCGTTCAGCCTGGAGGGGCTGGTGGCCGAGGTGGGGCCGGGCGCGTCGCTCCTCATCCTGCTGCTGGTGCCGCTGGTGTGGGCGATTCCGGAGACGATGATCGTGGCCGAGCTGTCCAGCATGCTCCCGGTGGAGGGCGGCTACTACCGCTGGGTGCAGCGCGCGTTCGGCCGCTTCGCCGCGTTCCAGAACGGGTGGATGACGTGGGTCTACTCGCTGCTGGACATGGCGATCTACCCCGTGCTCTTCAACCAGTACCTCGCCTTCTTCTTCCCCGGCCTCTCCCCGCGGGCGCAGTGGCTGGTGGCGCTTGCGGTGATCTGGATCGCGACCGCCGTCAACCTGCGCGGAGCCGTGCGCGTGGGGTGGATGTCGGTGGCGTGCGGGATATTCGTGATGGCGGGCTTCCTGGCGCTCGCCGTCGCATCGATCCCCAACGCGTCGCACGCGCCGTGGCGGCCGTTCACCGGCGCGCAGGGAGGCGGGATCGGCTCGCTGGGGGTGGCGCTCTCCATCGCCCTGTGGAACTTCAGCGGGTGGGACAACGCGTCCACCGTGCAGGGAGAGGTGGAGGATGCCGCCCGCGCCTACCCGCGCGCGCTGGCCATCGCGCTGCCGCTGGTCCTCGCGGGCTACCTCGTCCCCCTCCTCGCCACCCTCTCCGCCAGCGACTGGACGACGTGGGAGGAGGGCGCGTGGCCGCGGATCGCGGTGGACTCGGCGGCGTGGGGAGGGGGAGCGATTGGGATCTGGCTGGCGGTCGCGGGGATGGTGAGCGCCGTCGCCCTCTTCAACTCGCTTCTGATGACCTACTCGCGCATCCCCCTGGTGATGGCCGCGGACGGCTACCTCCCCGAGCGGCTCGCGCGGCTGGATGCGCGCGGCACGCCCCGCAACGCGGTCCTCGTCTCCGCCGTCTTCTACTCGCTCTTCTCGCTGCTGCCGTTCGGCCACCTGATCGTCGCGGACATCCTGCTGTACGCCTTCGCGCTTTTCATGGAGTTCGCGGCGCTGATCGCGCTGCGCGTGCGCGAGCCGGAGCTGCGCGGCCCGTTTCGCATCCCGCTGGGCACCGGCGGCGTGGCGGTGCTCGCCCTCGTCCCCGCGCTGGTGCTGACGGGTGTAACCGTCGTGGGGCTGCAGGACCCTGAGATGGGCGCCCCCGCCATCTTCAGCGCACTCGGTGCCGCGGCGCTGGGGCCCTTGATGTACCGCCTGGCGCGCGGGCGGACGGCGCCGGACGCGTGAAGCCCCTCCCGCGCGAGTGCGGAGGAGGGGCTTCACGTGTGCATCCCGGCGTTTTCAGCCTTCCGGCGGATCGTTCGGGACCGGGTTGCCATCGGCGTCCAGCGGGCGCTTCGACAGGTCCTCGCCGGTGTACTCGGCGTCCAGCATCTTCTGGAGCCAGCTCCAGAGGCGATCCGCGGAGGCGGGGACCTCATCGGGGTGCCGCTTCGCGAACTCCACGAGCTTCTCGAGCTCCGCGCGAGCCTCGGCGTGGCCCTGGGGGAGCATCTCGCTCAGCGGCGGGAGTGGCTTCGGCGTGCCGTACGGCGGTCCCTTCTCAGCCACGTACCCCCACGGGTGTTTTGCCAGGTAGTAGAGCGCGAGCTGCCGTATGGTGGCCCGGTCCGGCTGCACGGTGCCGGCCGCGAAGTTGATGATCGTCTGCGGCGAGAGCGGCTTTTTGCCCGTCAGCGCGGCCACAGCGGCCACAACGGCGCGGAGCGGGTTCTGTTCGCGATACCACGCACGCAGGACGTCCACGGGTATGTCCTGCCAGCGATGGCTCCGTTCGTACTGCGCCGGTCCATTTTGTCCACTATTATGGGTATTCATAGGCAAGGCTAATCGCTCGACGTCGCACTTGCAAGAGTGGACGGCCCATCGTGCGAACTCCGCCACGTAGTGTACAGACAGAGGGTCTCACGCGGAGACGCGGAGGCGCAGAGGGGACTGCAACCGCGGGCTCACACAGAGCCACAGAGGTAAACAGCAAGAAAGGAGAGGGCACGGTGTTCTTCCGTGCCCTCTCCTTTATCTCTGCGGCTCTGTGTGAGACTACAGGTTCTCGGCGACCCAGTTCGTCATCATGGTGAAGAGGTGCTGCGATGTGACGCCGCCGGATATGCCGTGGTTGCGGTTGGGGTACATCATGAAGTCGAACTGCTTGTTCGCGGCCTGCAGCGCGTTCACGAGCTGCGTGGAGTTCTGGAAGTGCACGTTGTCGTCGCCCGTGCCGTGCACCAGCAGGAAGCGGCCGCGCAGGCCCGCCGCGTTGCTCACGGGCGCGTTGCGGCGGTAGCCCTCGGCGTTCTCGCGAGGGGTGCGCATGAAGCGCTCGGTGTAGATGGTGTCGTACAGGCTCCAGTCCACCACCGGCGCCACCGCGATCCCGGCCTTGAACGGGCTGCCCGGCGCGAACATCGCCGACGCCGTCATGAAGCCGCCGTAGCTCCACCCCCAGATGCCGATGCGGCTCGCGTCCACCCACGGCTGCGTCGCCAGGTAGCGCGCGGCCAGGATCTGGTCCGAGGTCTCGACGGCGCCGAGCTTCAGGTAGGTGGCCTTCTTGAAGGCGCTGCCGCGCGCGCCGGTGCCGCGGTTGTCCACGCTCACCACCACGTAGCCGCGCTGCGCCAGCATCTGGTGCCACAGGTAGCGGGTGCCGCCCCACGAGTTCATCACCGTCTGCGAGCCGGGGCCACCGTACACGTACATCAGCACCGGGTACTTGCGACTGGCGTCGAAGTTGGAGGGCTTGATCGTCCACCCGCGCAGCTCGGTGCCGTCCGGTGTGCGAAAGGAAAAGAACTCCGGCTTGCGGACACCGAGCGACTCCACCGTCTGGCGGACGCGCGCGTTGTCCACCAGCGTGCGCACCACGGCGCCGTCGCCGGTGTTGTGCAGGCGGATCACCGGCGGGGTGCCGGCGCTCGAGTACGTGTCCAGGAAGTACGGCGAGCCGGTGGAGATGCGCGCCGCGTGCGTGCCGGCCTCGCGCGTCACCTGCTGCTGCCCCGTTCCGTCCAGCTTCACGCGAAAGAGCTGCGTCTGCTCTGGCGTGGGTGCGTGGGCGCCGAAGTACACGCGGCCGCCCCGCTCGTCCACCGCGGTGATTCCAGTGACGTCCCACTGCCCGCGCGTGATCTGGCGGACGTTGCGGCCGTCGCGGCTCACCAGGTACAGGTGGTTGAAGCCGTCGCGCTCGCTCGTGAAGAGGAAGTCGCGCCCCCCGTTCACCCAGTGGAAGTCGTCGTCCACCTCAACCCACGCCGGGTCGGTGTCGGTGAAGACGGTGCGGCTGGCGCCGGTGCGCGCGTCGGCCAGCATCACCTCCAGGCGGTTCTGGTGCCGGTTGAGGCGCTGGATCACGATCTCGCCGGGCGACTCGGCCCACTCCATCCGCGCCAGGTACACCTCCGGATCGTTCCCCGTGTCCACCCAGCGCGTCGCCCCGCCCGCGACCTCCACCACGCCGATCTTTGCCATGGCGTTGGGGGAGCCCGCCTTGGGGTAGCGCAGGCTCACGACGCGCGAGTACGCGCTGTCCGTGTCGTTGATCCAGTTGAAGCTCTGCTCGCGGCTCGCGTCCAGGTGCCAGAAGGCGATGCGCGCCCCGTCCGGGCTCCAGCGCCACCCGTCCTGCAGCCCCAGCTCCTCCTCGTACACCCAGTCGAAGGTGCCGTTGATGATGGCGTCGCTGCCGTCTCGCGTGAGCCGCGTCTCCTGGCCGCTGACCAGGTCGGTGACGTACAGGTCGTTGTCGCGCACGAAGCCCACGCGGCGCGCGTCCGGCGAGAGCTTGGCGAACTGCTGCCACCCCGGCCGCGTGGACGCCGGCGTCAGCCGCCCCGAGTCCAGGTCGTAGACGTAGTACTGCCCCTTGGTGTTC
>DASVVI010000947.1:0-4243 GCA_036386635.1 Longimicrobium sp. | reverse complement strand
CGCCGGGTCGCGCTCGGAGCCTTCCCCCGTGCCCCCGCTGTTGCTTGCTGTCCCCTGTCCCCTGTTCCCTGTCCCCTGCTGTCAGTGCCTGAACAGCCTCCGCCCCGTGAACACCATCGCGATCCCGTGCTCGTTCGCGGCGGCGATCACCTCGTCGTCGCGGACGGAGCCGCCGGGCTGGATGATGGCGCGCACTCCCGCCGCGGCGGCCGCGTCCACGCCGTCGCGGAAGGGGAAGAAGGCGTCGGAGGCGAGGGCGGCGCCGGCCAGGTCGAAGCCGTTGTCGTGCGCCTTGAGGACCGCGATGCGCGACGAGTCCACGCGGCTCATCTGCCCCGCCCCGATCCCCAGCGCCATCCCGCCGCGCGCCAGCAGAATCGCGTTGGACTTCACCGTCGCCACCGCGCGCCAGGCGAAGCGCAGGTCGTCCATCTCCTCGTCGGTCGGCGCGCGCTCGGATGCGACGCGCCACGCATCCTCGGGAAAGCGCATGGAGAGGCGGTCCTGCGCCACGAATCCGCCGCGCACCCGCTTGAAGTCCGTCTCTCCCGCCCCGCCGCCCGCCGCGGGGATGGTGAGGAGGCGGAGGTTCTTCTTCTCGGCCAGCAGCCGCAGCGCGCCCTCGGCGAACGACGGCGCGACGATCGCCTCCACGAAGTTGGGGCGGAGGAGGACGGCCGCCTGCTCCGTCACCTCGGCGTTGAAGGCGATCACCGAGCCGAACGCGCTTGTGGGATCGGTCTGGAGCGCCTTGGCGTACGCCTCCGCCGGGTCCGCGCCGACCGCGATGCCGCACGGCGTAGTGTGCTTCACGATGGCGCACGCCGCCAGCGCCTCCCCCTCCCACGCGGAGACGGCGAGGAGCGCGGCATCCACGTCGATCAGGTTGTTGAACGACAGATCCTTGCCGTGAAGCTGCTTCATCGCCGCCAGCCCCGCGCCGCCGGCGTCCGCGTCGCGGTAGAACGCCGCGCGCTGGTCCGGGTTCTCGCCGTAGCGGAGGTCCTGCACCTTTTCGAGCGACAGGTTCAGCGACGTGCCCTCGCCCAGATAGCCCGCGATGGCGCGGTCGTACGACGAGGTGTGGTCGAAGACCTTGGCCGCCAGCCGCCGCCGCAGCCCCGCATCGTCCGATTCCAGCCCCGCGAGGACGTCGTCGTAATCGGCTGGATCCACCACGACCCATACGCTCGCGTGGTTCTTGGCGGCGGAACGCAGCATCGACGGCCCGCCGATGTCGATGTTCTCGATGGCGTCGTCCAGCGTGACGCCGGGGCGCGCCACCGTCTCGCGAAAGGGGTACAGGTTGACGGCCACGAGGTCGATCGGCTCGTACCCCAGCGCACGCATCTGCTCCATGTCGTCCGCCTTCGCGCGGCGCCCCAGGAGGCCGGCATGCACGGCGGGGTGCAGCGTCTTAACGCGCCCCTCCATCATCTCCGGATGCCCCGTCACCTCGCTCACCTCGGTCACGGCGAGCCCGCCGTCGCGGAGGGCGCGAGCGGTGCCGCCGGTGGAGAGGAGGGTCCAGCCGCGCTCCGCCAGCGCACGCGCAAAGGGGAGGAGGCCGGTCTTGTCCGAAACGCTCAGCAGTGCACGCGCCATGGTTCAGCTGCGGATGAGGGCCAGCGTCGCGCGCACCGATGCCTCCGGGGGCGCGGGCGACGCGAACAGGTCGAAGCAGAGAGGCCCGCCGGCTGTGTCGTGCGGCGTCTCGCCGCGCGCCACCGCCTCGACGGCCATGGGGAGGATGCGGTGCTCCACCGCCAGCACCCGCGCGGCGAGCGTCTCCGGCGTGTCGCCCGGTAGCACGGGGACGGGCCACTGCGCCACGATCTCGCCCTCGTCGTAGCGGTCGTCCACGCGGTGCACCGTCGCGCCAGAGACGCGCACCCCCGACTCGATGACGGCGCGGTGCACGCGCATCCCGTACATCCCGCGCCCGCCGAACGCAGGCAGGAGCGCCGGGTGGATGTTGAGCATCCGCCCGCGAAACCGCTCCACGACCTCGGCGGGCACCAGCGACAGGTACCCAGCGAGCACCACCAGCCCAATGCGGTGCTCCTCCAGCGCCGCTAGCAGGCGTGCCGCGTGGCCGTCGCCGTGCTCGCGCGGATCTACCACGATGCCCGCGATCCCCGCGCGCGCCGCCCTGTCCAGCGCGCCGATCCCCGCTCGGCTGGCGACTACCAGCTCCACCCTCGCCGGCGACGCATCGCCGCGGAAGCGGTCGATCAGCGCCTGCAGGTTGCTCCCCCCGCCGGATGCGAGGACGGCGACGCGCACGGGTTCGTTCGGCGGGCTCGGCACGTGTCAGGCGAAGCGGCTGCCGCCGTAGACGCCGGTGATGAACGGGTTGCTCACGCGCTCGTGGCCCACCGTCGTGGCCGGGCCGTGGCCGTTGTACAGGGTGGTGGTGTCCGGCAGGGTCAGGATCTCCTCGCGGATGGACTTCATCAGCGTCTGCAGGTCGCCGCCGGGGAGGTCGGTGCGGCCGATGGAGCCCATGAAGATCACGTCCCCCACCAGCGCCACCCCATCCCCTACCAGGACCACGTGCCCCGGCGCGTGCCCCGGCGCGTGCCGCACGAGGAGCGTGCAGTCGCCCACCTGCACCGTGCCCCCGTGCTCCAGCGCGTGGTCCACGGGCGGAAGCGGGGCCATCCGCATCCCGAACCACTCCGCCTGCGTCGGCGCGTTATCGTAGAGCGGCCGGTCGTCGGCGTGGAGGTGGATGGGGGCGCCGGTCTCGCGCTTCGCATCCGACAGCCCGTCCACGTGGTCGATGTGCGCGTGGGTCAGCACGATCGCGTCGATGGTGACGCCGGACGCACGTGCCGCCTCCAGCGCCTCGGGTGTGCCCGCGCCCGCGTCCACCAGGATGGAGGAGCCGGTGCGCGCGCAGCTCACCAGGTAGCTGTTCTGCGTGAACGGACCGCCCGTGAAGGTGCGGACGACGAGCTCGCCCCGCGGCGCCTCAGACACCGGCCGCTCCGGCGATCTCTGCGAACCCGTGCGCGCCTGAGGCCGCGTACGCGATGCGGCCCTCGCGGTCGATCAGAAAGGTGGCGCGGCCCGTGTAGCCGTCGTCCCTCAGCACGCCGTACGCGCTCGAGATCTCCGAATCCATGTCCACGATCAGCGGAAAGTCGAGCGAGTACTTTGAGACGAAGTCGCGGTGGCTGGCCAGCGAGCCCGGATTGACGCCGAAGCGGACGATGCCGGCCGCGGCGTAGTCGGCGCTCTCGTCGCGGGCGGCGCACATCTGGGCGGTGCACCCGGGCGTGTCGTCCTGCGGGTAGAACATGAGGAGAACCGCGCTCCTTCCTCGGAACTCGGGGAGCGATACGCGCGCGCCGTCCGTCGTCTCCGCCTCGAACACGGGAGCCTCGCTCCCCACCGCCAGAAGTCCATCCGCCATGGCCGCCGCTCCTTCAGAAGTTGTCTGGGGCCAAGAAAATCGCACCCCGCCACCCCCTCCGCAACACGAGAGCCGCGCCGCGCCCCCCTTTCTGTCATCCTGAGAGAGCCGCCCCGCCGGACTCAGCGTTGCACATCGTAGTCGTTGCGGCGAGCGAAGGATCTAACTGGCGATGCACGAGGACGGCGAGCAGCCACGAGCCTCTCGTCACGCGCAGTAGATCCTTCACTGCGCGCCAGAGATTGGTGAGAGGTCGGCGTCGGTGAGGCGCTTCGTTCAGGATGACATAAAAGAGGCGCGCCGCGCCCCCCCTTTCTGTCATCCTGAGAGGGTGTTTAAAAACTCCACTGGCGCTATCAGTCCGTAGTCTCGCAATGCCGCACGGAAGCAAGAAGTAATCATCTTCCGCACAACTGAAGCTTGATCTTGCTCTCGCGCGAGCCATCGGATCTGCCGGATTGACTTTTCTAAACACCCTCTGAGAGAGCCGCCCCGCCGCGGCCTGCGTGGCACATCGTAGTCGTTGCGGCGAGCGAAGGATCTAGCCGGCGATGCACGAGGACGGGGATCGACCACGAGCCTCTCATTACGCGCAGTAGATCCTTCACTCCGCGCCAGAGATCGGTGAGAGGTCAGCGACGGTGAGGCGCTTCGTTCAGGATGACATAAAAGAGGCGCGCCGCGCCCCCCTTTCTGTCATCCTGAGCGAGCCGCCCCGCCGCCGAGGCCGCCATCGCACATCGTAGTCGTTGCGGCGAGCGAAGGATCTAGCCGGCGATGCACGAGGACGGGGATCGACCACGAGCCTCTCATTACGCGCAG
>DASVVI010000946.1:0-3230 GCA_036386635.1 Longimicrobium sp. | reverse complement strand
GGTAACAGGAGGGGCGATCCCGCGCGCCTTCTTCGTAGTCCGCTGACGAGGTAAAATGCCGTTCGAACTGGTGTCTCCCTTCTCCCCCGCGGGCGACCAGCCGCGGGCCATCGAGGAGCTTACCGAGGGCCTCGAGCGCGGCGACAAGTACCAGACGCTGCTGGGCGCCACCGGTACCGGGAAGACGCTCACCATGGCGCACGTCATCGCCAACCTGGGGAAGCCCGCGCTGGTGATGAGCCACAACAAGACGCTCGCCGCGCAGCTCTACGGCGAGCTCAAGCAGTTCTTTCCCAGCAACGCCGTCGAGTACTTCATCTCGTACTACGACTACTACCAGCCCGAGGCGTACGTGCCCTCCACGGACACGTACATCGAAAAGGATTCCTCGATCAACGAGGACATCGAACGGCTGCGGCTGCGCGCCACCTCGAGCCTGATGGAGCGCGACGACGTCATCATCGTCTCGTCGGTCTCGTGCATCTACGGGTTGGGCGACCCGCAGGAGTACCGCAAGCTGATGCTGACGCTGGAGACGGGGCAGGAGATCGGGCGCAAGAAGATCATCGAGGGGCTCGTCGCCATCCAGTACTCGCGCAACGACGCCTCGTTCGAGCGCGGTACCTTCCGCGTGCGCGGCGACACCATCGAGATCTACCCCGCCTACGAGGAGCAGGGGGTGCGGGTGGAGCTGTGGGGCGACGAGGTGGAGCGCATCACCCGCTTCGACCCGCTGACCGGCGACACCATCGCCCTCCTGCCGCGCTGCGCCATCTATCCGGCGAAGCACTTCGTGACCCAGCGGCCCACGCTGGAGCGCGCGGTGCAGCGCATAAGGGCGGAGCTGGACGAGCGCCTCAAGGAGCTGTACCGCGACCAGAAGCTGCTGGAGGCGCAGCGGCTGGAGAGCCGCACCAACTTCGACATCGAGATGATGCTGGAGATCGGGACGTGCTCCGGCATCGAGAACTACTCGCGCCACATCTCGGGGCGGGCGGAGGGCGACCGGCCGGCGTGCCTGTACGACTACTTCCCCGAAGACTTCCTGGTGGTGGTGGACGAGAGCCACGTAACCGTGCCGCAGATCGGCGGGATGTTCAACGGCGACCGCGCGCGCAAGCTGACGCTGGTGGACCACGGCTTCCGTCTGCCGTCCGCGCTGGACAACCGGCCGCTCAAGTTTGACGAGTGGGAGACGCTGGTGCCGCGCGCCGTCTTCGTCTCCGCCACGCCGGGGGAGTACGAGCTGGCGAAGGCGGGGGGCGTGGTGGTGGAGCAGATCATCCGACCCACCGGCCTCATCGACCCGCAGGTGATCGTGCGGCCGGTGAAGGGCCAGGTGGACGACCTGCTCGCCGAGATCCGCATCCGCGCGGCGCGCAGTGAGCGGGTGCTGGTGACCACGCTCACCAAGCGGATGTCCGAGGACCTCACCGACTTCCTGTCGCAGGCGGGGGTGCGCGTGCGCTACCTGCACAGCGACATCGAGTCGCTGGAGCGCGTGGAGATCCTGCGCGACCTGCGTCTGGGGAAGTTCGACGTGCTGATCGGCATCAACCTGCTTCGCGAGGGGCTGGACCTGCCCGAGGTCTCGCTCGTCGCCATCCTGGACGCGGACAAGGAAGGTTTCCTGCGCTCCTCGTCGTCGCTGATCCAGACGGTGGGCCGCGCCGCGCGCAACGTGCAGGGGACGGCCATCCTGTACGCGGACCGCATCACCGGCTCCATGCAGCGGATGATGGAGGAGACGGACCGCCGCCGTACCTTGCAGGAGGAGTACAACCGCGAACACGGCATCATCCCGCAGTCGGTGATCAAGTCGATCGAGGAGATCGAGAAGTCGACGCGCGTGGCCGACTCGCGCAGCACCAAGTACGAGGCGCAGCAGGCGGAGATCCAAAAGGTGGCGGAGCGGCGCGCCGGGCAGGGCGCCAAGAAGCCGGAGGAGATCCTTGCCGACATCGAGCGCGAGATGCGCGACGCCGCCGCCCAGCTGGACTTCGAGCGCGCCGCCCTCCTGCGCGACCAGTACCTGGAGCTCAAGGCGGAGATGGACGGCGCGCGCCCCGCGCCGCAGCGGAGGACCGTGTCGCAGCTTCGCGGCTATGGCTGAGCGGGTCGCGGAGCTCTCCGAGGCCGCGCTGGTGGCCTGGGGCGAGCGGATCGGGCGGGAGGCCGAGACGCCGCTGGTGATCGCGCTGCGCGGCGATCTCGGGGCGGGGAAGAGCACGCTGGCCCGCGCCATCGTGCACGGCACGGGGGTGGCGGGGGACGTCCCCTCGCCCACCTTCAACCTCCTCTTCCGCTACGACACGCCGCGCGGGGTGACGGTCCACCACCTGGACCTGTACCGCCTGGAGGACCCGGACGAGGTGTGGGACCTGGGGTGGCAGGAGCTGGGCGCCGAGGGGGACGTGGTTCTGATCGAGTGGCCCGAGCGCGCGGAGACGATGCTGCCAGCGACGAGGTGGGAGGTGGAGCTGGAGGAGGCGGCCGGCGGCGACCTGCGCCGGGTGGCGGCCACGCCCGTCGGCGCCCCGCCCGCGCTGCCGCCGATGGAGGGCGCGCGTTGAACGGCCCGGTGCTGGCGCTCGACAGCTCCACCTTCGGCGGATCGGTGGCGGTCGGCGTGGACGGTCGCATCGTGGCCGAGCGCGTCCTCTCCAACCGGGCCGGCGCGTCGGGCACGCTGCTCCCCAACGCGGACGAGGCGCTGCGTGCGGCCGGTCTGGCTCCGGTCGACGTGGCGGCGCTGGTGGTGGGGGGCGGGCCCGGGTCGTTCACCGGGCTGCGCATCGCTGCGGCGACGGTGAAGGCGGTGGTGCGGGTGCGCGGCGTGCCGTTGTTCGCCTTCAGCGGCTTGATGGGCGCCGCGGCCGCTCGGCGGGAGGAGGGGCGAGCCGCGTGCGCCCTCTTCGACGCCCGTAACCGCGAGGTGTACGCCGGCTGCTGGCGCTTCGGGGCCGGCGTCGAGGAGGCGATGGCGATCGAGGCTCTCGCGCTGGACGCGCTGATCGAGAGGTTCCGCGGCGACCCGCCCCTCTTCACGGGCGACGGGGCGTGGATGCACCGCGACGCGCTGGCCGCCGCCTTTGGCGCCGAAGCCGTGGCGCCGGAGGAGGGCCCGTCGATCGCGGCAGGGCTCCTCTGGCTGGCGGGCGCGGTGCCGGAGCGGGGTCGCGTGGCCGACGTCGCGGGGTGGGAGCCGGACTACGTGCGCTCCTCGGGCG
>DASVVI010000945.1:0-3745 GCA_036386635.1 Longimicrobium sp. | reverse complement strand
CTCCAGGCGCTTGAACCGGCGGGCGAGGGAGATCGCGTAGCCGAGGATCATCAGCCATGCAAAGGTGAAGGCGGCGAAGACGTGCCAATAGGCGCGCAGGGTGCGCGGCGGGGCGGACTGCTCCGGCAGCGTCTGCACGTTGGTGCGCAGCGCCTGCGACGCGTCCGGCGTGGCTGCGGAGGCCGGAGCGGACGCGGCGGGGGCGGGCTCCTGCGCGCGCAGCGGGGCGCTCGCGAAGGCGAGCGACAGGGCCAGAAACGGGGCCAGGAGAGCGCGGCGCATCAGGCCAACGCTCCGCCGCGGCGCCAATCGACGCGGTTCTGCAGGCGCTCCAGGCCGTAGCGCACCATCAGCAGTCCGAAGAAGAGGAGCGTGAAGGCGAGGAACGACACCAGGAGCGTCTGCACGATTTCGGGGGCGGCACGGGGGCCTTCGGGGCGCAGGATCACGGCCTCGGGGTGCTGCGAGCGGAACCAGGTGACGCTCAGGTGGATCAGCGGGATGTCCACCGCTCCCACGATTCCCAGGATGGCGGCGAAGCGCTTGCCACGCTCGGGCGAGTCGGCGGCGCCGCGCAGGATGAAGTAGCCGACGTAGATGAACCACAGCAGGAGCGTGAGCGTCAGGCGCGGCTCCCACACCCACCACGCGCCCCACGCGATCCTCCCCCACAGCGGCCCCGTCACCAGCACGATGGTGGTGAAGAGCAGCCCCAGCTCCGCGGCCGACACCGAGATGGCGTCGAGCCGCTCGTCGCGAAGCCAGAGGTAGCCGAGCGAGCAGAGGGCCACGATCCCGAACGCCAGGAACGCCACCCAGGCGGAGGGAACGTGCACGTAGAAGATGCGCTGCACGATGCCCATCGTCGCCTCGGTGGGCGCGTAAAAGAACACCATGTACAGCGAGGCGGTCAGCGCGAGCGCGGCGAGCGCGTTCAGGATGATCGCCCAGCGGCGGGTTCCCGCGAGCGAGTTGTCGTCGGTCGTCATCACTCCTCCAGCACGGCGCCGAAGAGGGCCGTGCACACGAACAGGAAAACGAGATCGAACGCCGCCAGCATGCGCAGCTGCGACGAGATCTCGGCGACGGGGCGCCCCGCCAGCAGCCGCTGCGTGGCGGACGCGGCAAAGATCACCACCGGGATCAGGAGCGGCAGCATCAGGATGGGAAGGAGCGTCTCCCCCAGCCGGGTGTGCGCCGCTATGGCACCGAACAGGGTGCCCAGTGCGATGAAGCCGAGCGTGGCGAGCACCACCACCGCCACCAGCGCGGGGAGCGACCGCCCGTACGGCAGCCCGAAGAAGAGCCCGTACACGGGAAAGATCACCGCCTCCACCACCAGCACCACGGCGAGGTTAGCGAGCCACTTCCCCAGGAAGAGCGCCCCCCGGTCGACCGGCGACACCAGCACGCCGGTGAGCGCATCCGCCTCGCGCTCCAGGGCGAAGGCGCGCCCCATCCCCAGCGTGCCCGCGAAGAGCACCGTCACCCAGATCATGGCGCCGGCGATCTCGCGCGCCCGCACGGACGGGTCGAGCGCGAAGGAGAAGACCACCGCCACGAGCACGGCAAAGGTCCCCATGGAGAGGACGCGCTCGCGGGAGCGCAGCTCCAGGAGCAAGTCCTTGCGCGCCACGGCCCACATCTGGGCGAAGAAGCTCATACCGCGGCGGCGACGCGCTCGGTGTAGAGCTGCTCCCAGCGCGCGGCGTCGATGGCGGAGCGGGGCTCGTCGGAGACCCACTCGCCCCCCACCTGCACCGCCACCCGGTCCGCCTGCTCCAGCCCCTGCGACAGGTTGTGCGTCACCAGCACCACCGTCCGTCGGCCGTCGCGCAGGCGCTCGAGCACGCCGCGAAGGGTGGCGGCGGCGTGCGGATCGAGGCCGGTGTACGGCTCGTCCAGGAACACCGCCTGGGGATCGTGCAGGAGGGTGCGGGCGAGCGCCACCCGCTGCTGCATCCCGCGGCTGAAGGTGCGCACCCGGTCGCCGCGCCGCTCCCACAGCCCCACCGACTCCAGCGCCTCGGCCACGCGGGCGGCGCGGTCCGGGAGCCCGTAGAGCCGGGCGTAGAAGTCCAGGTTCTCCCTCGCCGTCAGCCCCGGGTACAGGAAGGTCTGATGCGAGAGGAGGCCGATCTTGCGCCGCCACTCGCCCTCGCCACCCTTTGTCTCCTCCCCGCCGATCCGCACAGTGCCGCGCGTGGGTGCGACGGCGCCGCAGAGGATGCGGAGGAGCGTCGTCTTCCCCGCCCCGTTGGGCCCGAAGACGGTGAGGAACTCACCCGGCGCGAGGGCGAAGGAGATGCCGCGCACCGCTGGGAGCGGACCGTACCACTTCTCCACCGCGATCGCCTCGACCGCGGGGACCGCGCCGGCCGTCAACGCAGCCGCTTGCCGCACCCGGCGCAGAAGCGGCTGCCGGCGGGGTTGGCGAAGCCGCAGGCGTGGGCCGCCTGCACGGGCGCCGCGCGGCGCCCTCCGCTGACGGCGCGCTCCGCGGCCTCGGCGGCGCGGATCGCCTCCAGCGCCTCGTACGACATCCGGTCGCGCTGGGCGCGGTAGTCCGTCTCGTCCAGCTTGCCGCCCAGGAAGTCGTACTCCAGCTCCCGGAGCGAGGCAAGCGTGGCGCGGCGGCGGGCATCGGCATCGAGCAGCGCACCGGGCGCGGCATCCACCAGCACCGCCGTACGCCGCCCCGCGATGGGGCGGATCACCCACGCCGCGGCGGCGAGCGCCAGGACCAGCGCGAACACCAGCACCGTCATACGCCGGCCTCGCCGCGCTCGAAGGCACGCAGCGCCGCGTCCAGCCGCGCGCGGTCCTCGTCCGTCATCCCGCCGGCAGGCATCGGCGTGGCGACCGTGCGGCCGCGCATGCGCCGGATGGCGACGAAGACGGCGAATCCGCCCAGTAGCAGCACCAGCGGAGGCGCGATCCACGCCCACAGGCCGAAGCCGTCGCGGCGCGGAAGCGTCCTCATCCGCTCGCCGTAGCGCGCGACGACGCCCTCCACGATCTGGTCCGACGTCTGGCCCTGCAGCGCGGCCGTGCGGATGGTGTCGCGCAGGGCGATCGCCTCCACGGACGGGCACATGTCCAGCGTGTGCGACGGCGTGACGGGGGAGCGCAGGCTGATCAGCGCCTCGTGCACCTCCGCCTCCACGCGCGGCGGCAGGTGCGGCTTCACCTGCGCGTGCGCGGGCAAGGCGATCGCCAGCAGGAGCGCGGCCAGGAGGATGCGCATCACGCCTCCACCAGCTCGGGCTCGCGCACGGCGACCGGCGCGCGCAGGCGAGGAACCGGGCGCGTCGCCTCGGCGGAGGGCCACATCGCCACCAGCGTGCCGATGGCCATGATGAGGCCGCCCAGCCAGATCCACGGCACCAGCGGGTTCACCAGGACGCGAAAGGTGACCACGGGGCGCGGGTTCTTGCCCTGCGCCACCGCCTCCATGTTGTCGATGCCGGCCAGGATCAGGTACAGGTCCTCGTTCCACGCGCGCCGGATCCCCACCTCGCTCACGATCTCCTCGCGGCGGCTGTAGGCGCGCTTCTCGGCCGTCAGCATCCCCGCGAACCGGCCGTTGCGCGCGACCTCGACCGAGGCGACCAGCTTGCTCATGTTCTGCGCCGGGTACGACGACATCGCCTGGTACGTCAACGTGTACTCGTGCCCGAAGGGCGAGCGGATCTTCACCGACTCGCCCGGCGAGAGGGCGGCCTGCTCCTCCACGTTGAAGGCG
>DASVVI010000944.1:0-3229 GCA_036386635.1 Longimicrobium sp. | reverse complement strand
CTGGCTTCATGAAAACAGGCGGATATTATTCAATAGTGAGAAATAGACGGCGGGTGGTCTAGTCGCTCTCCCGTACCGCTATGCTGAGTGAGTGCGTGCCCCATTCAGTACGCGTTGGATTCCTGCGGCTACAGCCTTGTGCCGCAGAAGCGTCAAGCCGACATCTCCTCCCCCTGCTCTGCGTCGTCGCCGGACCGGTAGTCGATGCACTCGTATTCGCCATGCGCGGTCATGCCGATGAACGTGAAGAAGGTGCCGCCGAGGATGGCGTAGCTCTCCGAATCGGTAAGGGGTAAAAACATCTCGCTGTCCAGCTTCTCGAGCTTGCTCATGGGTGGTTCTTCGTGGTTCGGTGGGTGGCTTCAGGGAATTGCGCGTGGCCCAGAATCGGGGCGGGGGATGCATCGAGGTCCGTTCCGCTACGGCGGGTCCGAGTGGCGGACCGTCCGGCTGCGAACGGCGGTAAACATGCGTGCCTCGAAGCCGGGAGTCAAGTGTTTTGATCGACTGAAAAAGTGTTTCTTAATAAAGTAATGTTCTTGCCACAGGGCACTGGGCGTTCCTGCTCCGCACGGGGTGGGGCTGCAAGCGCGCGCACCAGGTACATAGCTGCATTGGGTGGTGGCGGGGCGCTCCTCCACCAGCGCATCGCGTCTGGCCAAGGCGAGCGCGTCTCGCCGTCGCGTGGCGGAAACGGTATAATCCGCGTGACCGCCGAAGCGATGCATCCGCCCCCGTCCACGAACCGTGTTCAAGAAGATCCTGGTAATCAACCGCGGGGAAGATCGCTCTGCGCGTGATCCGCGCCGCACACGAGCTGGGCATCGAGGCCGTTGGTCTATTCCGGGCCCGACCTCCTGACGCCCACGTGCTCGCCGCCGACGAGGAGAACCCGATCATCCCGTTGCCCGCGCCGCCTGCTGCGCGGCTTCGACGGCGAGGCGGCCGCACGCAAAGGAACCGCCAGCGGGGCGCCGATCACGGTGCGGGCGCTGGCGTACATCATCGCCGGGCACGTGGCGCACCACCTGGACATCCTCCGCACCCGCTACTCCCTCGCCTGAGCATCCATGGACACCCAAGCCACTCCTCACGAGATCTATCTCGGCCGCGGCGGCGACCGCAGCGGCCCATACACGTTGGACCAGGTGAGGAACCTCGTGGGGGAGGGGCGGTTCTCGCCGGGCGACTGGGCGTGGTATCCGGGCGCGCCGCAGTGGGTCGAGATCCGCGACCTTCCGGGGCTCGCGCTCTCCAGCTTGCCGCGGCCGCCGGGCTACCAGGCGCCGCTCGCGAAGACGGCGACGGTGAGGCGGTTGGCCGGGTTCTGGATTCGCTTCGCCGCCATCGTCATCGACTCCATGGTCCTCTTGATCCCGCTCAAATACCTCCGAAGCCTTCTCATCGAGGAAAGAACGGGCGACCCGGCGGCGGATCTCTGGGTGAACCTGGCGTCGCTCGCCCTGACCGTGTGCGTGCACTGGGCCTACCGGTCCGCGTTCCACGCGTCCCCATGGCAGGCGACGCTCGGCAAGCGCGCGGTGGGGATCCAGGTGACCGACCTGCAGGGGCGGCGCATCACCTTCGATCACGCGGCGGGGCGCTGCCTCGCCGAATTCGTGTCCGGCTGGACGCTCGGGATCGGGTACGTGATGGCGGGACTCTCGTCGCGCAAACAGGCGCTGCACGACAAGATCGCGGGAACGCTGGTCCTCTACCGCTGACATCCGGCCACTCCGACCCCGCGAGCCCGCCATGCGCTACGCCGGCTTCTCGCTCCGCGCGAGCGCGATGCTCATCGACTTCACCCTTCTCTGCGTCGTCTTCGTCCTGGTGCAGCTCGCCGTGATGGCGCCGGGGGAGATGCCCGAGGTCGGCGCGTCCGGCGGGGATCGAGGGCAGCTATACGTCGGCGGGCTGGCCTGGTGGGTGTACAAGGCGGTGCTCCACTCATCTCCCTGGCAGGGGACGGTGGGGAAGATGGTGCTGGGGCTGCGCGTGACCGACCTCGAGGGGCACAGGATCTCGTTCGTCCGCGCCACCATCCGGTACGCGGCGGAGTTCGCATCGTACCCGTTGATGGGGGTCGGCTACCTGGTGGCGATCTTCTCGCGGCGGCGGCAGGCGCTCCACGACATGATCGCGCGCACCTGCGTGGTGCAGCGGTGAGCTGTGCGCCGGCTCGCGAAAGGGGCTGGCGGAGTGTACCTTGCCGCGCTGTCGCGCACCACGAAACGCCCCGCGCGCGGGGCCGAACCGAGCACCTCCGGAAAGCGTGTTCAAGAAGATCCTGGTAGCCAACCGCGGTGAGATCGCACTGCGCGTGATCCGCGCCGCGCACGAGCTGGGCATCGAGGCCGTGGCGGTCTATTCCGAGGCCGACCGCCTTGCACCCCACGTGCTCGCCGCCGACGAGGCGTACCTGATCGGCCCGCCGCCCTCCGCGCAGAGCTACCTGCGCGCGGACGTGCTGATCGAGGTGGCGAAGGCGTGCGGCGCCGAGGCGATCCACCCCGGCTACGGCTTCCTCAGCGAGCGCGCCCCCTTCATCCAGGCGGTGCGCCACGCGGGGCTCGTCTTCATCGGCCCCTCGCCCGAGGCGGTCACGGCGATGGGCGACAAGACGGCGGCGCGGTCGCGGATGATCGACGCCGGCGTACCCGTCGTGCCCGGCACCAAGGAGGCGCTGCGCGACGCGGCGGAGGCCCGCACGGTGGCGGGGGAGATCGGCTACCCGGTGCTCCTCAAGGCCGCGGCGGGCGGGGGCGGCAAGGGGATGCGCATCGTGACCAGCGAGGACGAGATCGAGCGCGCCTTCGACGCGGCCGGCAACGAGGCGCAGTCCGCGTTCGGCGACCGGTCCGTGTACGTGGAGAAGTTCCTTGAGGGCCCGCGCCACATCGAGATCCAGCTGCTGGCCGACCGGCATGGCAACACGCTGCATCTGGGCGAGCGCGAGTGCTCCATCCAGCGCCGCCACCAGAAGCTGATCGAGGAAGCCCCCAGCGCCGTCCTCACGCCGGACGAGCGCCGCGCGATGGGGGAGATGGCCGTCGCGGCGGCGCGCGCGGTGAGCTACGAGGGCGCGGGCACTGTGGAGTGCCTCTATCAAAACGGCGAGTTCTACTTCCTGGAGATGAACACGCGCATCCAGGTGGAGCACCCCGTCACCGAGCTGGTGACGGGCATCGACCTGGTGCAGTGGCAGATCCGCATCGCCGCGGGCGAA
>DASVVI010000943.1:0-4030 GCA_036386635.1 Longimicrobium sp. | reverse complement strand
CATGGCGTGGGGGATCACCCGATCCCATCCCGAACTCGGAAGTTAAGCCCCACTCGCGCGGATGGTACTGCCGGGGCCACCCGGTGGGAGAGTACGGCGCCGCCGGCCTACGTATCAAGCCCCCCGATGCTCAGCACGAGCATCGGGGGGCTTCTGTTTGTGCACGTGCATCCCAACAGCAGTCTCACGCAAAGCCGCGAAGACGCAAAGAAAGACCTTCGCGTGCTCCCTTTGCGTCTTTGCGCCTTCGCGTGAGGCCATGCAGTTGCTGTTGATAGCAGAAGGCCCGAAGCCGGGGCGGCTTCGGGCCTTCAAAGGGGGGGTGGCAGCGCCGAGGGCGTGGGGCGGGTGGGTCGTGCGGCGGGACTGCGGGTGGGTGCTGCAGGTGCGTTTGAGTCGATCTGGTCCTGCGGTCGCTGGCCCCCTTCTTCGCGTCGTCTCCGACGTTCGGCTACCCTATTGGCAATCGGGGGGCCATTCCGGGGCGGTCCGGTAAGCAGTTGCGTTATATCGGTTTGCGGTTTCCTGGCCGATGCGGAGTACGGGATTATTGGGACTGCGCGCGGACAAGTGGGACATCCGCTCCACACTCGCGGTGGGGCAGGGTGCCGCTGCGTGTGGAGCGGGATGTGAAGTGCAGGGTACAAGCGCGTCGGGAGCGTTGCGCGCCGGCATCGAGACGAGGATGTGATGTCCAGGAAGTACGGGATCAAAGAGGTGTTCGGGACGCTCCAGGGCGAGGGAGCGCAGGCGGGGACGCCGTCAGTCTTCCTGCGCTTCGCCGGGTGCAACCTGGGCTACGAGGTGTGCCCCTTCTGCGACACGGACTGGCTGCGGCCCAGCGTCGTGACCGATCTGGAGGGGACGCTCGAGCTCGTGCGCCAGGAGGCGGAGAAGTCGTTCGGGGGCGAGCGCCCGGGGCTGCTCCTGGTGGCGACCGGCGGGGAGCCGAGCCTGCAGCTCGACCGGCCGCTCTCCGATGCGTTGCGCGCGCGGGGGTACCGGATCGCGATGGAGTCCAACGGGTCGCGCGAGGTGGACCAATCGCTCGTGGACTGGCTCACCATCTCGCCCAAGCAGGAGGAGTTCGCGCAGAAGGAGGGGAGCGAGCTCAAGCTGCTCTTCACCGGCACCTCCATCCCCGGGATCACGCCCGATGTGGCGGCGGTGCGGCGGATGGTGGAGGGGACGAGGTTTGAGCAGTACTTCCTCCAGCCGATCGACGTCGCCGAGGCGGGGGGGCCGAACTATGCGGAGGCGATCCGCGCGGTGATGGAGCTGGGGCCGCCGTGGAGGCTCTCGGTGCAGACCCACAAGGTGGTGGGGATTCCTTGACCCACTCGTGGCGCTGACGGTGCGCGCCTTCTACACCGACCACTTCGTGCTCCCGCTTCCGGAGGGGCACCGCTTCCCCATGATCAAGTACGCCCGCGTCCGCGAGCGCTGCTTGGCCGAGGGGATCCTGCGCGAATCCGATCTGGTGGTGCCGCCCGCCGCCGCGTGGGGCGAGCTCATGCTGGTGCACGATCGCGACTACGTGGAGCGCGTGCACGAGGGGCGGCTGGAGTACCTGGAGCAGCGGCGGATCGGCTTCCCGTGGAGCGAAGGGATGGTGGAGCGGTCGCGCCGCTCGGCCGGGGCGACGATCTGCGCGGGGCGGGTGGCGCTGGAGGAGACGGAGGCAGGCGGCTGGGGCGTGGCGGTGAACCTGGCCGGCGGCACCCATCACGCCTACCCGGACCACGGCGAGGGCTTCTGCGTCTTCAACGACGCGGCTGTCGCCATCCGCGTCCTGCAGCGCGACGGGGCCATCCGGCGCGCCGCCGTGATCGACTGCGACGTGCACCAGGGGAACGGGACTGCGGCCGTGTTCGCGTCCGATTCCTCCGTTTTCACCTTTTCCATCCACGGCGCGCGGAACTTCCCCTTTCGCAAGGAGCGCAGCTCGCTGGATGTGGAGCTTCCAGACGGCGCGGGGGACGACGCCTTCCTCGCCGCGCTGGAGCTGCACGTGCCGCGGGTGCTCGCCGAGTTCGGGCCCGAGCTGGTGATCTATCTGGCCGGCGCCGATCCCTTCCACCAGGACCGCTTCGGGCGCCTGGCGATGACGAAGAATGGGCTGGCGGAGCGCGACCGGCTGGTGCTGGGCGCGTGCCGCGACGTGGGCGTCCCCGTGGCCGTCGCCATGGCGGGCGGGTACGCGCGAGACACCGAGGACACCGTCGACATCCACGTGCGCACCATCCGCAGGGCGGCGGCGATGCACGCGGAGCGGGCGGTCAGCGCTGAAGCTGGTACAGCTTGACGGAATTCCCGTCGCAGGGCTGCCCCACGTTCTGCGTGAGCCCCTGCGGGGTGCGCTGCAGCACGGCGGTGAACGCTTCGGGCGCGCCGGTGCCGGTGAGCTCCAGGTTCAGCTGGACCCGGCCGTCGAAGGTGGCCCGGTAGCTTCCGGTGGCGCTGAGGGTGCGCACCTCGTTCGCCGGCGGGCGAGTGCCGCGCTGGTGATACTCGACGTTGCGGGCCGGGCCGACGGTGATGCGCTCCTCTTCGACGCGGAGAGCGCTGCACGGCTCCGTCGCGGGTAGCGGCGCGCCGTCGATGCTCACCAGGGCGTACGTTCCCGGTTCGAGCGGGGTCACCTCGTCCGTCACGACGGTGTCGCACCCGGCGAGCAGGAGGGCGGGGAGGATGAGCCAGCGGGCGGTTTTCATCGTTGTGCGTGTGGCGTGGTGGGAGCGGGATGTCGGCCGCGTGAGAACGCATCAGCGGCGCCGGGCGTGACGCTGGATCGTTTCGACGCACGCCGGGGTAAGTATACTCTCCAGACCGTCCCGCATCTCCGTCAGCGGACCCTTCGCATGTCCGAGAACACCATCCTGCTCGTCGAAGACAATCCCGACAACCGTGACATCTACGGCACCTTTCTCCGGCACTACGGCTTCACGGTCGTGGAGGCGGAGGATGGGGAGGAAGGGGTGCGGCTGGCGCGTGAGTTTCTGCCGAGCGTGATCCTGATGGATGTGGGGCTGCCGCTGCTGGATGGGCTGGAGGCCACGCGGCTCCTGAAGGCGGACCCCGCGACCGCGGACATCCCCGTCGTCGCGCTGACGGCGCACGCGATGGAGAGCGATCGCCAGGCCGCGTTCGACGCCGGGTGCGACGCCTACCTCGCGAAGCCGGCGGAGCCCAGCCGCGTGCTGGAGATGGTGCGGTCGCTGATGCCGGTCGGCGCGGGCGGCGTGTAGGCGTTCTCCCTACTTCGAACGCGGGTGATGCGGCTCGTGTGAGTTGAGATCTGCCCGACTGCGCGGGATGCGGTCTCGCGAGAGCTTACATGCGTTCGGGTTGTCGGCGGCGGGGGATGCCGCTATCTTGATGGCTCGCAAGAGCTTCTGACGTGTCGTGCACTGCCGGGCGGATCGCCGCCCGTTTCAGGTTTGCCCTTCCATCCTTTGGCCCGGAGGTTCCAATGCCGTTTGGACTCGGCTTTGGCGAGACGGTGATCATCTTCGCGGTGTTCCTTCTCCTCTTCGGGGCGAAGCGCCTCCCTGAGCTCGCGAGCGGGATGGGGAAGGGGATCCGCGATTTCAAGCGCGCTCTGAACGGGCTGGACGAGAACTCGATCCAGGCCAACGCGGACCAGAACTACCTCCAGTCCACGCCGGTCGCGCCGCAGGTGCCTGCCGCGACGCCGGCGGCCGCGGCTCCGGTTGCCCCGGCGGAGACCGAGAAGGTCGCGCAGTAAGGATGGTGGTGGTGGGTGGTGTAGAGCGGGGCTCCCGGTGCTGCCGGGGGCCCCGCTTTTGTTTTTGGCGGTGTGGGGGGCAGTCCCGGCGGTTGAAACCGCTGCAACAACCGCGGGAAGCCTGCCTTCGCAGGCTGTGGCGGGGCGAGGTCGGCGCCCGGTCGCCGGGGGCTGAAGCCCCCGGCTGGGACGACGCGAAGGCGGCTGAAGCCGGCTCGTGAATACCGGGGGCGGCGCACGGGCGGGCACGGGCAGCCACGTGGGGCGGCCCCTACGGGATCG
>DASVVI010000942.1:0-5621 GCA_036386635.1 Longimicrobium sp. | reverse complement strand
CAGTTCTCCCCCTCACCCGCCCTGCGCCCCCGCAGGCGGGGGAGGGGGCCGGGGGGAGGGGGCCCTCTGCGCGACCCAACGCCTTCGACCGGCACCAACCTCCGCCCCCTCTCCCGATAACAGAGGGCGGAGCCCTCTCCTGTTATCGGGAGAGGGGGCAGGCGAGTGTAACGAGCCGGGGGTGAGGGCCTACCTAGCCACCGCCGCCGCGATCAGCGGGCCGTGCAGCTTGCCGTTCTCGATGAAGATCTTGTTGGAATCGTGGCCGCTCACCACCACGCCGGCCACGAACACGCCGGGGACGTCGGTCTCCATGGTGGCGGGGTCGTGCACGGGGATGCCGGTGACCGCGTCGATGGTTACGCCGAGGGTGCGCAGGAGGCGCGGGTCGGGCTCGTAGCCGGTCATCGCGAGCACCCAGTCGTTCGGGAGCGTGGTGTGCTCGCCCGTCTCCAGGCTCTCGGCGACGACGGCGTCGGGGCGGATCTCGATCAGGCGGTGGCGCCAGAGGACGGGGATCGATCCTTCGATGATCCGGTTCTCGATGTCCGGGCGCACCCACGGCTTCACGCCCCGGTCAATCCCGTCGAAGATGTGCACCAGCGTCACCCGCGCCCCCTCCCGCCAGCAGAGCAGCGCGGCGTCGCTGGACGAGTTGCCGCCGCCGACCACCACCACGTCCTGGTTCCAGTACGGGTAAGGCTCGTCGAAGTAGTACTTGACCTTGGGGAGGTCGGCGCCGGGGATCTCAAGGCGGCGCGGGCTGTCGTAGTAGCCCGTCGCGACCACCACGTTGCGCGCGCGGTGCAGGCGCTCGCCCCCGCGTCCCATGGTGTGCAGCACGAAGCCGTCGCCGTCGCCGTCGCGGGTCACGTCCAGGACGTCCTCGTACTGGCGCACGTCGAGGCGGTAGAACTCCGCCACCTTGCGGTAGTAGCGCAGCGCCTCGCGGCGGGAGGGCTTGTCGCCCGAGGTGGTGAAGGGGATACCGCCGATCTCCAGCTTCTCCGGGCCGCTGAAGTAGGTGACGTAGGTGGGATGGTCCAGCATCGCCTGCGTAATGGCCCCGCGGTCGAGGTGCACGCAGCTCAGCCCCGCCTGCCGCGCCGCCACCCCCACCGCCAGCCCGCACGGCCCCGCGCCGATCACCGCTATGTCGAGCTCATCCGGCTGGACGTTCATCGCTTCCCTCGATTCACTTGCAACACGACAACGCAGTTAAGCCGTAACGGCCGCCGCGCCCGCCGCCTGGAGCGCCTGCGCGAAGTCGGCGATCAGGTCCTCCGGGTCCTCGATGCCGAGCGACACGCGCACGAAGCCGTCGCGAATCCCGTTGGCGGCGCGGTCGTCCGGCGTCATCGCCGCGTGCGAGGTGTGGCGCGGCTCGGAAATCAGCGTCTCCACGCCGCCCAGCGAGGGGGCCAACTTGGCGAGCCGTAGCGCGCGCACGAAGCGGGTCGCCGCCTCTCCCCCGCCCTCCACCTCGATCCCCAGCATCCCGCCGAAGCCGTCCAGCACCCGCGCCGCGAGGTCGTGGTCGGGGTGCGATGCGAGGCCGGGGTAGTGGACGCGCGCGATCCCGGGCTCCGCCTCGGCCCAGCGCGCGATGGCCATCCCGTTGGAGTTGTGGCGCTCCATGCGCAGGGCGAGCGTCTTGATCCCGCGCTCCAGGAGCCAGCACGCGTGCGGGTCGAGTGACGGACCCCACACTCGCGCGCGCTCGCGAACCGCCGCGATGCGCGCATCCGAGCCCACCAGCACGCCGGCGGTGACGTCGCTGTGCCCGCCCAGGTACTTGGTGGCGCTGTGCATCACCAGGTCCACGCCGTGCTCCAGCGGGCGCAGGTTGATGGGCGACGCAAAGGTGGCGTCCACGATCACCGCCGCGTCGCGCTCGTGGGCCGCGTCGCTGATGGCGCGCAGGTCGAGGACACGCAGGAGCGGATTGGAGGGCGACTCCCCCAGCACGACGCGGGTCTCGGGGCGGAAGGCGCGCTCCCATCCCGCCTGCGTAAGATCCACGAACGTCGTGGTGATGCCGAGGCGCGACAACTCGCGCTCCAGCAGCATGCGCGTCCCGCCGTAGATAGCGTGCGTCGCCACCACGTGGTCGCCGGCCTGGAGGCAGGAGAGAAGGGCGCACGCCATGGCCGCCATCCCGCTCGCCAGCGGAATCGCGTCGTCGCCGCCGTCCAGCGCCGCCAGACGTTCGGCGAGCGCCAGGTGGTTGGGTCCGTTCCCGTAGCGCGTGTACAGCACCTCCCCGCCCAACGACGGATCGCCGAAGAACGTAGTGCTCGGGACGATGGGGTTCACCACCGGCGCCCCTTCCTGGGCCGGCGGCTCGCCGGCGTGCACGGCGCGGGTGGATGGACCGGTCATAGAAAGTGCGTTAGTGCGTTAGTGCGTGAGTGCGCGCATGCGCCCGTAGGGGCAGCCCCACGTGGCTGCCCGTGCTCGCCCCCGCCCCGCCGCCTGCAACCGCGCACCAACCCACGCGTGCGCCCCTCCCCCAGCAGTTTGGGGGAGGGGCAGCGAGGAACGAGCGGGGAGGGGGCCCGCGCCCTCACCCCTCCTCCTCCAGCAACGCCGACAGCGGCGACACCGTCCCATCGGGATGCCGCACGATCACCCGCTGCAAAGCGAAGCCGGTGAACGTCGCCGCGATAGCCTCCTCGGCCAGGCCGGTCTCCTCCACCAGCTCGCCGGCGGCGGCACGGCCGCGGCGGGCGAGGGCATCCCAGGTCACGCGGTGCACAGGGTTCGCGCCGCCCAGCAGGTGCACGTACCCGGCATCGTCTTCGGCGACCAACAGGAGGTCGTGGCGCTCGAGGACGGCCTCGATCGCCTCGACGTGGTGCTCCTGGACGCCGCGGACGACGAAGTACGCCTCGGCCGGACGCTCCTCCCCAAGGAAGCGGAGGAGGAGCTTCGCCACGATCTCGTCCGCGCAGGAGTAGTCCAGGATGCGGACCTGCGAGAAGTCGAGAATCGAGAGGCAGAGCGACGGCCCCACCTCCATCTCGGCGAGCTGGCTCTCCACGCCCGTGCGGATGGCCCGGCCGGTGGGCCGGGTCACCAGGTTGCTGAAGAGCGACGTCACCGAGCGGCGCGGCGCAAAGGGGTGCGGCTGCATGCGGAGAGCCTGCGGCCCCACCCTCAAGCCTGCGCGTCGTCGGCGACGGTGACGCGCTCCATCCGGTCGCCGGCGCGGATCTGGTTCACCACGTCCATCCCCTGCGTCACCTTGCCGAACACCGTGTGCACCCCGTTCAGGTGGCGCGTGTTGGCCTCGCTGAGCACGATGAAGAACTGGCTCCCGCCCGTGTTCGCGCCGGCGTGCGCCATGGAGAGCGCGCCCAGCTCGTGCTTGCGCGGGTTCCCCACCAGCTCGTCCTTGATGGTGTAGCCCGGCCCGCCGCTCCCCACGCCGCGCTCGTTGAGGCCCTTGGGCCCCTTGGTGATGGGGTCGCCGCCCTGCACCACGAAGTCCGGAATCACGCGGTGGAAGACGATGCCGTCGTAGTAGCCGTCGCGGATCAGCTTCTCGAAGTTCCCCACCGTGCCGGGCGCGTCCTTGTCGTACAGCTCGGCGGTGAAGGTGCCCTTGTTGGTCTCGAAGGTTGCCGTCTTCATGGTTGCCTGTGTAGGAAGTGAATTCAGGGACGCGCGCGCAGCCCGGAGCGCGCGCGCGGCGCCTCCGGGGCCGGGCCCGCGGGGTCCTTGGCCGGCAGTACGATCAGGATCTGCGCGCCGGGGAAGGGCGCCAGGTCCTTTTCCATCGGCACCCCGTCGTCCCACTCCGGCACGTCGGCGATGCGGGCGGTGCCGCTGCGGATGGCGATCTTCCCTCCCCAGCGCCCCACCTTTTTGCGGATCTGCTTGAGCCCCTGCCCGCGGCCCGGGTCGCGGAAGCGGGTGACGCCGTGGATGAACGCCGCCTCCAGCGCCGTCGCGTCGCCCCAGCGCTCGCCGAAGCGGGCGGAGTGCTCGCGCTGCAGCGACCCCTGGAAGCCGATCCCCAGGTCCATCACCGCAATCACCGCCACGCGCCGCCCCACCTTTCGCCGGCTCCAGTCGTACGTCTGGATGGAGACCCAGCCCGGCGCGTCCGCGTGCTCGATGATGTTTTGGGACACCTCGGAGAGGAGCATGCTGAAGCCGATGGCGTCCGCCCGCGAGTAGCCGAGCTGCTCGCTGAGAAGCGACGAGATGCGGCCCTCGTTCAGCACGTCGATGACGCCGTGGACGTCCTCGTGCGTGTCGATGACGGTGATCGGGAGGAGCACCGACGGCCCCTCGCGCCGCCCCTTGGGCACGTTGTGCAGCTCGAAGACGTGCTCGGCGGCCGTGAGGAATCCCATGCGCCCCAGGTACCCGGTGACTTCGGGCGCGGTGGGGAGGTGCAGGATGGGCCGCTGGTCCGGGGTGCCGTAATGCTCGCCCAACGCCAGCAGACCCACCATCCCGTACGGATCGGCGAAGCGGACGTGGCGTGCGTCCACCAGCAGGCGCTCTTCGCCTGCGCCTTCCGCGCCTTCCACCAGGCGGTCGAAGGCGTCGGTGTCCAGCGTCGGCGGAACTTCGAGCACGCGGGTCACGGGCGGGGCTCCAGGGGGTTCGGCATGCGGGCAAGATACCACGCGCCGCGGCGGGGTGGAAGGGAGCCGGCGGGGAACTGCGGGGAATGGGGAATGGGGAATGGGGAATGGGGAGGGCGGCTACAGCCGGGGAGCGACGGCGGCGCGCGCCTCGTCCGACGTCATCACCGGCCACACCTCGAAATCCACCAGGTCCTCCCAGCGCGAGATCCACTCGTCCAGGAGCGCCCGGTCGTCGCACTCCATAACCTGGAAGCAGCGCGCGAGGTCGTCCTGTACCCAGCTCGCCACGTAGCGCAGCCCCTCCGGCGCGAGCCGTCCCTGCTCCGCAAACCGGCGGTACACCGGCACCGCGTCTCCTCCGCGGAAGTTCTCGACGATCATGTAGAGCATGCGTTCCGCCTCAGCTTCCCGTGAGGTGCTCGTACAGCCCGCTCGCCCCGCGCACACCCATCTTGCGCACCGCGGCGGCGTGCGCGGCCGCCGCGGCATCGTCCCACCCCGCCCCGCCGACCAGCGATGTGAAGAACGTCGCCCCCCACACGTCCCCGCACCCGGTGGGGTCGCCCGCGCAGGGGCGGCTCGGATACCGGCTCGCCGCAGACGGTCCGCCCACCACCGCGCGCGACTCCGGCCAGCGGCGCGGATCGGCGGGCACCTCTGCGCCGCGCAGGATCGTCGCCCCCTCGGACCCGTGTGTGACGGCCAACACGCGCGGACCGGCGCCCATCAACGTCGCCGCCGCATCGTCGCGCGACGCGGCGGCGGGGGCGAGCATGCGCAGCTCGTCGTCGTTGAGCTGCACCGCGTCGAAGGAGGCGGCCCAGCGCTCCCACTCCGGCAGGTGGCGCATGGCGCGCGTCCCCGCGCCGGGGCAGCCCAGGAAGAGCGAGTGGAGATCGGCGTACAGCGGCCCGGCGAACTCCGCGCGCAGCCGCTCCGTCGCCTCCAGCCCGATCTCAAAACCCGAGAAGTAGTTGACGTACAGCGCATCCAGGCCGGCCACGCGCGGCGCCAGCT
>DASVVI010000941.1:0-3097 GCA_036386635.1 Longimicrobium sp. | reverse complement strand
GCCGATGCCGATGCCGGCACCGATGACGGCGAGGCCGGCGCCGAGGGCGGCACCGAGGAGACCGTTGCTGAGGGCGTTGGCCGTCTCGGCCGCTGCTTGCATCATCATCATGAGAATCCCCTCCAGGGATCTGGGATGGTTCGAGTCGGGCTTCCGCTCTCCCGCCTTTCGGCCGGTGGACGCCAGCCGGCATCGCTGCCGCGCGCCCCTCCCCGGGAGCCCATCCCCCGGGTACTGTACGACGGGGGTGAGCGGTCCCCGCCGGCGGCCTGGTTGGATGCTGGGAGCAGGCCGCGTCCCCCGAACCGTAGTCCTAAGTCCTAAGTCCTGAACAGCAGTTACTCAGCACTCAAGACTCAGCACTCAGCACTTTCTTTCTCAGTGCGCGTGCTGCATCAGCCCGATGAACACGCTCGTCAGCATCGCGAAGATGAACGCCTGCAGGAAGCCGACGAAGATCTCCAGGAAAAAGATCGCGGTGGCCATCAGCACCGGCGCGACCGCCATGGCGAAGCTCCCGAAGACGAAGATCAGGGAGATCAGCGCAAGGAGCACGATGTGGCCGGCCGTCATGTTGGCCATGAGCCGGACGGCGAGCGAGAACGGCTTGGTGAACTTGCCCAGCAGCTCGATGGGCGCCAGCGCGAAAGCCATCGCCCACGCCGCCACCGGATGCATCCCCTTGGGGACGAAGAAGATGGTCGACATGTAGCCCTTGAAGCCCAGCGCCCGCATCCCGCCCACTTCGGTGGCCAGGAAGGCCATGATCGCAAGCCCCGCGGTCACCGAGATGTTGGCGGTGGCGGTGGAGCCGTACGGGATCAGGCCCAGCAGGTTGTTGAACAGGATGAAGAAGAAGAGCGTCACGATGAACGGCGCGTACTTGTCGTAGCCGTGCGCGATGTTCGGCTTCACCACCTCGTTGCGGATGAAGAGGACCGTCGCCTCCACCATGTTGTAGCGCCGGCCGCGCGCCAGGCCGCGGTCCGCCCCCGCCGCGCGCGCGCCGCCGTACATCAGCACGCCCATCGTCAGCAGCCCGGCGATCACCAGGAAGACGAGGTGCTTGGTCGGCGTCATGTCGAACGGGCCCACCATCCACGAGCCCTTGGCGGGGAGGTGCACGGAGGTGCGCGGCAGCTCGATCTCGCGCGCGTCCAGGATGTGGTGGAGGAAGTCGATCCCCTCTTCCTCGCCATGCGCGGCTTCGGCGCCGTGGCCGGCCCCGCCCTGCTCGTGGCTCGGGTCCATCACCTCGGCTGCGTGCCCCTCGGGCGAGGCCGGGTCGACGACCGGGCCCTGGCCGGCGGCTCCGTGCGCCGCGGCGGCCGGGGGCGTTCCATGGTCCTGGGCGTGCGCGGCGGCCGTGGTGGCGCCCGCGAGGGCCAGGAGGAGTGCGATGCGTGCGAACATTCAGCTCTTTTTCGTTGTGCCGGCGGCCAGGGCCACCGGCTCGAGCAGTGTGGTTGCGAACAACACGGTCACCAGCGAGAACAGCGTGGGAGCGGCCGGAAGGCCGGCGGCCGGCAGCAGCACCAGCGCCACGGCCACCACCAGGATCAGCCGCCCCAACATCCCCACCCCGTACGCGGCCAGCTGCTTTCCGGGAAAGGCCACGCGCGCCACCAGCAGAAAGAAGAGCTGGAAGACGCACGCGATCGCCACCCCGACCGCCACCCCCGTGCGCGCGCCGGGCTCAGCAAGGGCCACGCCGCCCGCGTACACGAGCGCCCCGATCACCAGCACTGCCACGGGGAGGAGCCAGGGCGACCTCACTTGCCCCCCTTGCGCGGGTCCTTGGGATCGATGACCAGCCGCCGGTACATGTACAGCAGGCTGAGCCCGAACCCCAGGAAAACCCCGATCATCAGGAGCCACGGAGAGGTGCCCAGCCGCTCGTCCAGCCACTTCCCCAGGAAGAGGAACGCCAGCAGCACCGACACGAACTGCACCCCGATCCCCATCATGTCGGCGGGCTTCGGGGCGCCGGTCTTCCCGGCGTTCGGCGGAGTGCGGCGAGGCTCGTCCACTGTGCTCCAATCCTCTCCAGGGTGGTTCGGCGCGGCCAATATAGGCGCTTGTGAAATTTTTCGCAAGCAGGAATATGGGTGCTTGTGAAATTTTTCGCAAGCTCTGTTTCGCCGCGGCCGGAGCCTTGCTTGACGCCCCGGAACGGGTGCGTCTATCTTGCCCCGCCGGCCCCGCGGAACTCGTTGCGGTGCCGCTCCAAAGCCGCCGTCGCGCCCTCACCGGGAGCGCTGGCCCACTCCAGCCGCCGCCGCCCAATGCGCCGCATCCTCCCCGCCCTGCTCATCGCGCTCGCCGCGGGCGCCGCGGCGTGCCGCCCGCACGCGGGTCCGGCGCCCTCGGCCGCCCCGCCGCCGCTGGAGACGAACCGCTACACGGGCCCGCTGGTCTCCTCGTTCCAGGTGGAGCCGGCGGGGGACAGCGTGCGCTTCGTGCTGCAGCTCACCAACCCGACCAGCGCGCCGGTACGGCTGAGCTACTCCAACGGGATGACGCACGACTTCGCCGTGCGCGAGGGCACGCGCGACGTGTGGCGCTGGTCGGCGGACCGCTCCTTTGTGCAGTCGCTGATGTCGGTGTCGCTGGGCGCGGGGGAGACGCGCAGCTACACGGAGGTGTGGCGTCCCGGCGCGGGGCTGCGCGGGCGGCGGCTGACGGCGGTGGCGTGGCTGACCTCGACCAACCATCCCATCCAGCAGTCCACCGCTTTCACCCTGCCGTGAGCCGCTCCCGCAATCCCGCGGCGCGACCGTTGCCGTGACCACTCTGTCCGATGCCGCGCCGTCCATGGCGGACGTGCTGTCCGCGGCGCGCCGGCTGCAGGGGATCGCTCGGCGCACCCCGCTGGAGCGGAGCGACGGGCTCTCGGGCGAGGCCGGGGTGTTTCTCAAGCTGGAGGGGATGCAGCGCACCGGCTCCTTCAAGCTGCGCGGCGCCTACAACCGCATGGTGCACCTGTCTCCCGACGAGCGGCACCGTGGCGTGATCGCCGCGTCGGCGGGCAACCATGCCCAGGGCGTAGCCTACGCCGGCCAGCGGCTGGGGATCCGCAGCGTGATCGTGATGCCCG
>DASVVI010000940.1:0-2979 GCA_036386635.1 Longimicrobium sp. | reverse complement strand
CGGTTCCCTGCCTCGGCACGGGTAAGATGGAGGGGCAGATCGCGGAGCTCGTCAAGCGCGGCATCACCGGGGGAGCCGCGGACCGGCCATGACCTCCGCCTGAAAAGCCGCTCCGGCACGTGCCGGGGCGGCTTTTTCGCGTGCATCGTCTACATGGTGATCGCGGCCAGCAGCATCGTCGCCGCGGCGCCGAGCCCCACGCCGAAGACCACGTACGCGAAGCCCAGCGCCAGGAACTTCGAAAAGGTGCGGACGATTCCCTGGCCGTAGACGCGCTTCATCGCCATGAAGACGTAGACGAGCTGCCAGAGCCCCAGCGCCAGCAGGAGCAGGGGGAACTGCAAGAGCATCCCGACGGTGGAGAGCACGAACGCCAGCGAGTGCACGTGCAGCGCGAAGACGAAGTGCTCCACGAAGTACCGCTTCTGGCGGAAGTACAGCACCTTGAGGAAGAAGGCGAAGAGCGGCATCATGAGGAACACGCCCTTGGGCGCGTTCTCCTCCATCGCCGCGATCAGCGTGCGCATCGCCTCGCCGGGGGGCATGCTCTTGAGGCGCTCGCCGGTGCGGGTGAGGCGGCGGTTCAGCGGCTTCAGCCATCCGGGCACCGCCGCCGTGTCCTTGTACGCGATGCTGATGTCCATCTGCTCGCGGGGCCGGGCGGGCGGCGGGGGCGGGGCGGGGAGCCCGCCCGTGTTCGCGGGCGCCGGGGCGGCCTCGCGCTTCGCCTGTACCGCGCTGTCGCGGGCGACCTGGTCCGCGATGATGTTCGCGTCGGCGGCGAGCGGCAGGAGGACGAAAAAGAGCACCGAGCTGACCAGGTACAGCCGGAATGGCGGCACGTAGCGCACGATGCGGCCCTTCACGTACTCGGTGGTGAGGTGGCCGGGGCGGAAGAGGAGCGCGCCCACCGTGCGCGGCAGCGTCGCGTTGAGGGCGAGCTGGTCCTCGAGCAGCTCGAGGAGCATCCGCCGCAGCGAGACCCTCACCTCCACCTTGCGCTGCCCGCAGGTGGGGCAGAAGGCGCTCACCGTGGGGTCGCCGCAGTTGAGGCAGGGGCGGGCGGGGGTGCGGCGCGTGTCCGATGACCACCAGCGCGCCTTCCGCTGCGGCGCGATCGGCGGCTCGCCGCGCGGGCGATCGGCGACGGCGCTGCCGGATGGGACGTGTGGATCGGGCATGTGCCGGGGATCGCGGGGGCGGAGGCTGATCCGTCGACGTTGCTGCTCAGCTCTTCCGGGTACGTCCTGCAAGTATTCCGCCCTTGCGCATCACGCGCGAAAAGGCCCGGCCAGCAGTGCGCTGGCCGGGCCCGATGTCTTCCGTGTGCCTGGATCAGCTCACGGCGAATAGGAGAACGCGCGATTGCCCAGGATCACGGCGCGTCCCATGCACGTGTCGGTCCCCACCGGCGAAAAGGTGGTCTGCGTGCCCGTCGTGCGCCACGTGTACGACGCGACCACGTTGCAGGCGTACGGCCCGGTTTCGTCCGTCCCGAAGGAGAGCCGGCCGTCGCTGACCTGGTAGTGCCCCTGCAGCATCTGCGCTCCGTTGCGCATCACGACGAAGTGGTTCCCCTCGTGGAACTGGATCTCCCACGCGCCCGCCAGCTCGTCCGCCGGAGCACCCGCGGGGAGATTGGCGGCCGTGACGGTCGCCTTGTAGTTGCCCCTTCTCCAGGCGGCGGACTCCGCCGTCGTGGCCGCCGGGGCCGGCGCGGGGCTGTCGGTGGTGGTCGTCGTCGCCGCGGGGGCGCAGGCGGCGGCGAGGGACAGCAGAAGAACGGAAACGTTTCGCATCGGACCTCGGGGAACGGGTGAGATACCGCATGGCGTACGATGCCAATCTACCACGTGCGTGCCCTTGTACAAGAATCTTGTTGCGCACCGCCCGCTACAGCCAGCCTTTCTCCCTCGCCAACCGCGCCGCCTCCACCCGGTTGGCGGCTCCCAGCTTGGAGATGGCGTCGGAGAGGTAGTTGCGCACCGTGCCCTCGGAGAGGAAGAGCTTCGTCGCGATTGCGGCGCCCGTTGCGCCGTCGGCGGCGAGGCGCAGGACCTGGCGCTCGCGGTCGCTGAGCGGGTCGCGCTCGGTCCAGGCCTCGCGCGCGAGCTCGGGGTCGATGGCGCGGCCGCCCGCGTGCACCTGGCGCACGGCGTTCGCCAGCTCCTCGGAGGGGCTGTCCTTGAGCAGGTACCCCGCGGCGCCGGCGTCGAGCGCGCGGCGCAGGTAGCCCGCGCGCGCAAAGGTGGTGAGGATGACGACGCGGGTGGGGAGCTTGCGGCGCGCCACCTCGGCGGCCACCTCCAGCCCGGTCATCTCCGGCATCTCGATGTCCGTGAGGAGCACGTCGGGGTGGTGCGCCTCCACCTCGTCCAGCGCCTCGCGGCCGTTCTGGGCACGGGCCACCACCTGGATGTCGCTCTCGATCTCCAGCAGCGCGGCGAGGGCGCCGAGCACCATCGTCTGGTCCTCCGCGATCACCACGCGGATCATGGCGCGGCCTCCGCCGGCTCGGGTTGGCGCGCAGGGACCATCACCTCCAGCCGCGTGCCGCGCCCCTCCGCTCCACGCGCGCGCAGCATCACGCCGTCCAGCGCCGCCACGCGCTCGCGCATCCCGCGCAGGCCGCTCCCCTCCGGCGCGCTGCCGCCGCGCCCGTCGTCCTCCACCTCCAGGATGCACCATCTGCCCTTGCTGCGCAGCGAGACGCGGCACGACTGGGCGCGCGAGTGGCGAACGACGTTGGTGACGGCCTCGCGAAGGGCCAGCGCGAGCGCTTCCTCCGCGGCGCGGTCTAGCTCCGCGGGCTCGGTGTGGAAGGCGGAGCGGATCCCCGCCGCGTCCAGCAGCGTGTGCGACTGCGCCACCTCGTCCGCGAGCGTGGCGCGGTAGCCGCGGATCGTCTCGCGCACCTGCTGCAGCGCCTTGCGGGACACCTCTTCCACGTCGCGCATCTCGCGCGCGGCGCGCTCGGCG
>DASVVI010000939.1:0-4578 GCA_036386635.1 Longimicrobium sp. | reverse complement strand
CTCCTCGGTCTTGGGAGCCTCCGCCGAGTCGGGCGCGGCGGGCTCCTCGGTCACGGGCGGCGGCGGGTTGGGGTCGGTGCCGGAGACCGTCACGTTCACCGCGCCACCGCGCCGCAGGGAGTCGCCCGCGGCGGGCCGCTGCGACGCGACCCCGCCCAGCGCCTCCGTCGACTCCGGATCGTACGACACGTTCCCCAGGCGGAAGCCGGCCGCGCGCAGCCGCTCCTCCGCCTCGGCCAGCGGCAGGGCGACGACCTCGGGGACGGGGAACTTCGGCGGGCCGGCGCTCAGGGTGATGGTCACTACGCTGGGCACTACGGCGACGGTGCCCGCGCGCGGCCGCATGCCCACAAAGGTCCCCTCTTCCCGGTCGGCCACCATGCGCTGCACCTTGACCGAGAAGCCGAAGCGCTCCAGCAGCGTGCGGGCCTCGCGCAGGGTGAGGCCGGCGATGGGGGGCACGGGGTGCCGCTCCGGGCCGGCGCTCAGCACCACGCGGATCTCGGCGCCGCGGGTGACCTCCTGGCCGGGGAGCGGGCTCTGCACCAGCACGGCGCCGGCACGGATGCGCGGGTTGGCCAGGCTGCCGCCGCGGCCCAGCTCCAGCCCCAGCCGGTCCAGCGTCCGCTCCGCCTCGCGCAGCGGCTGCCCGCGCAGGTCGGGCACGGTGACGATGGCCGAGCGGCCGAAGCCGGGGAAGAAGAGGAGCGTGATGACCAGGTAGCCCAGGGCGAACGCGCCCAGGCCCGTGCCGATCACCCAGCGCAGCAGGTTCCCCTCGGTGAAGGGCCCCACCACGCGCTCGGGGATGGCGGGCACCCAGCGGCGCGGCGCGCGGGGCGGCTTCACGGGCGCGCTCACGCGTTCCTCCGCATGCGCGCGGCGAACGCGCCGTCCACCCCCTGCCGCTGGGGCAGGACGCAGAGGCGCCCGCGCTCGTCCAAAAGCGCGCCATCCACCGCGCCGGGGGCGGGGCTCATCGTCCAATCCGGGTGCTCGGCCAGAAAACGCTCCATCCGGTCTTCGTTCTCCTCGCGCTCGAGCGAACAGGTGGAGTACACCAGCACCCCGCCGGGGCGGACCACCTCCGCCGCCGCGCGCAGGAGCTGGTCCTGCAGCTCGGTGAGTGCTTCCAGGTCGTGCGGGGCGATGCGCCAGCGCCCGTCCGGGTGGCGGCGAAAGGTGCCGGTGCCGGTGCAGGGCGCGTCCAGCAGCACCACGTCCGCCGGTCGGAAGGGAGGCATGCGCGCGTCCGCCACCACGGCGGCCACCCGGTCCCGCCAGCCGATGCGTTCCGCGTTCTCCACCACGCGCCGCATGCGGCGGCGCGACAGGTCGGCGGCGGCCACGCGGGTGCCGGGCTCGGCCAGCCCCAGCGCCTTGCCGCCCGGCGCCGCGCACAGGTCCAGCACCGTGGCGCCCTGCGGAGCGGCGGCGTAGCGCACCACCAGCGCGGCCGCCGGGTCCTGCACCACCGCGGGGACGGCGGCCAGCGCATCGGCGGCGGTGCCGGGGGGCGGAATGCGGAGCGAGTCCGGCGCGAAACCCACCGGCTCCGCCGCGATGCCAGCGGCTGCAAGGCGCTCCGCCGCGTCCTCGCGCGCCACGCCCAGCGGGCGCAGGTAGAGCTCGGGGCGGGCGTTGTTCGCCTCGACGAGAGCGCGGACGTCCTCGGCGCCCCAGCGCGCGATCCACCGGTCGAGCAGCCAGCGCGGATGCGAGCCCGCTGTGGCCAGGTACGCCGCGGGATCGCGGTCGAAGTCCGGGAAGCGGAGCTGATCGCGCCGGCGGTGCAGGTTCTGGAGAACGCCGTTCACCAGCCCCGCCGCACGCGATGCGCCCGCGTCGCGCGCCAGCTCCACCGACTCGCTGACCGCGGCGTACGGGGGGACGCTCCCCATCTCCAGGAGCTGGTACGCGCCCAGGCGCAGCACGTCCAGCACCTCCTCCTCCAGCTTCGCCACGCCGTCGCGCACCAGCCCGTCGAGCACGTGGTCCAGCCGGCCGCGCATGCGAAAGGTGCCGTACACCAGCTCCTGCGTCCAGGCGCGGTCGCGCGGCTCCAGGCCGCGCGTGGCATGCTCCAGCGCCCGGTCGGCCAGGTCGCCGGTGCGCACGCGGCGGAGCGTCTCCAGCGCCGCGTGCCGGGTGGGGGTCGCCCGCCCCTTCATGCTCAGTCGAGCATCCCCTTGCGCGGCGACGACGGCACCGCGCGCTCGCGGCGCGGCATGCGGCCGGCCAGGAACGCCAGGCGCCCCGCCTCGGTGGCCAGCGCCATCGCGCGCGCCATGCGCACCGGCTCCTGCGCCTCGGCCAGCGCGGTGTTCATCAGGATGCCGTCCACCCCCTGCTCCATCGTCACCGCCGCGTCGGACGCCGTGCCCACGCCCGCGTCCACGATCACCGGCACCTGCAGACGAGCCTTGATGGTGCGGATGTTGTACGGGTTCACGAGCCCCAGCCCGCTGCCGATGGGCGACGCCAGCGGCATCACCGCCGCGCAGCCGGCATCCTCCAGGCGAAGGGCGGTGATCAGGTCGTCGTTGGTGTAGGCGAGGACCTTGAAGCCGTCCGCCACCAGCTCGCGCGCGGCGCGGATCGTCGCGTCCGCGTCGGGAAGGAGCGTCTCCTGGTCGCCGATCACCTCCAGCTTCACCCAGTCGGTGAAGCCGGCCGCGCGGGCCAGGCGGGCGTAGCGCACCGCGTCCTCCGCCGTGTAGCAGCCGGCGGTGTTGGGGAGGAGGAGGAAGCGCTCCGGGTCCAGGTGGAAGAGGACGCCTTCTTCTTTCGTGCGATCCAGGTCCACGCGGCGCACGGCGACGGTCACCACCTCGGCGCCGGAAGCCTCGATGGCCTGCACCATCTCGTCGTTGCTGCGGTACTTTCCCGTCCCCACCAGGAGGCGGGAGCGGAGCGGGCGGCCCGCGATCACGAGCGGCTCGTCCATCGTCTGCACGTCCAGCATTGCGGTCGCCATGTATCCCTTCCTTCCTGCCTGAAATGCGATTGGTCGTCAGCCCCCGCCGACGAAGTGTACCAGCTCGAAGCGGTCGCCCGGCTCCACCGGGGTGGCGTCCAGCGCTTCGCGGCGCAGGATATCGCCGTTGCGCTCCACCACTACCATGCGCGGGTGGAGATCGAGGTGCTCCAGCAGCCCGGCCACGTGGAGCCCCGCGGGAACTTCGCGCTCGTCGCCGTTGACCTGGATCGAAACCGCCGTCATCGTCGTCATCTCTTCCACTCCTTCAAGTAGCTGCGCACCGCCCGTGCCGGGCTCGGCGCGTCCCACACGCCACGGATCGCCGCGACGCCCCGCACCCCCGCCGCCCTGAGCTCCGCCACCCGCTCCGGCGTCACCCCGCCGATGGCGACGAGCGGGAGCCCCGCGAACGCCGCGAGCGCCCCCACTCCGATCCCCGCGCGCCCCGGATGCGAATCGGTCGCGTACACGTTGCCCACCAGGACGAAGTCCGCCCCGCCCACCCTCGCCGCGTCCGCCTCGGTGCACGTGTGCACGGAGACGCCTATCAGCCGCTCCGCACCCGCCAGTTGCCGCACATCCGCCGCAGGAAGGCCGCGCTGGCCGAGCTGCACACCGTCCGCGTCCACCGCGAGCGCCACGTCGACGCGATCGTTCACCAGGAGCAGGGCGCCGGCGTCGCGGGTCAGCGTGCGGAGCGCCTCCGCCCACCTGTACACCGCAAGCCCGTTCGCGGACGGCGCACGCAGGTGGAAAGCGATCGACGGGCCTCCCTCGGCCACCACCTCGGCGGCGGCGCGGAGGAAGTCCGGGCGCGCGGCCGTGGCGTCGTCGGTGACGACGTGGAGGGGCGGAAGCTCAGCCCTCGGCGCCGAAGCGGTCATCCACCGACACGCCTCGCCCGCGCACCCACTCGCCGGCGGCCATGCGCCGCTTCCCCGGCGGCTGCACCTCGCGCACGAGGACGGCGCCCTCTCCGCAGGCGACGAGCACGCCATCCTCGCCTACGGCCAGCACCGTTCCCGGCTCGCCCGTGCCGCCGCTGGTGCGCGGGCGGAAGAGCTTCACCGCACCGCGCGCGCCGTGCGGGGTCCACGCGCCCGGCATCTCGTCCATCGCGCGGATGTGCAGCGACACGCGCTCGGCCGAGAGCGTCCAGTCGATGCGCGCCGTCACGCGGTCGATCTTGGGAGCAAAGGTGGCGCGCGAGTGGTCCTGCACCTCCTCGTGGGCCTGACCGCTCTCCATCAGCGCGAGCGCCTCCACCACCGCCTCCGCGCCCACGGCCGACAGCCGCTCCGCCAGCTCGCTCGCGGAGTCGTCGGCCAGGATCTCCTCCTCCACCTTGATGATCATGGGTCCGGAGTCGAGCCCGGCCTCCATGCGCATGATCGTGACCCCGGTCGTCTGGTAGCCGCGCGCGACGGCCCACTGGATGGGCGCCGCGCCGCGCAGCTCGGGGAGGAGCGACGCGTGGATGTTGATGGAGCCCATCGGCGGCAGCTCCAGCACTTCCGGCTTCAGGATCTGCCCGTACGCCACGACCACGGAGAGCTCCGGAGCCAGCGCCTTCATCTGCGCCATGAACTCGTCGCCGC
>DASVVI010000938.1:0-12044 GCA_036386635.1 Longimicrobium sp. | reverse complement strand
ACCGGAGTCGTATCGAGCTAAAATAGCTTAGCCCGCCGCGTATGGACTCAACTTCCACATCCAAAGCGGGCGGGTGGTGGCCCCGGCGCGACTCGAACGCGCGGCCTTCTGCTTAGGAGGCAGACGCTCTATCCACCTGAGCTACGAGGCCATTCACCTGCATCCACCCGACGGGTACTACGGTCACTCCGTCGCCGGATCGGCTGTTTGCCGATCCCACGTTCTCGGCTACCTATACGCCGAGACGCTGTTAGGGGTTCCCCCCCGTAGGCGATCCCCTGGTTGATACACGCACGCGGTCTGGGTTTAGGTGTCCCGTTCGCTCTTTTCATCCCTACTTGGGAGCCGGCCCGGAGGGAAGCATCCACGGCGTTCCTAATCGCCACCGTGGACCTCCGGAGTCAGGTGTCAACCCTTGTTCCTGACGGTTCCATGTGATACCCCGGTCGAGCTGGGTTTCAGGCAGTGTAGCCTTCACCATGTCCAGCCTAACTGACAGGCTAATCGAGCCTAAGGGTTTGGCTCTAATCCTGTCTTTTCGCGGCATGCTGCTGTCCCCTCGGGGCTTTCCCCCTCAGGTAAGCCGCTGTTTTATCCACTTTGCTTCAGTGGAGCAGCCCTCCGGCTGCAACGTGCGTGCACCCTTGGCCAGGGCGCACTTAGGAATCTTGTGCTCTATCCACCTGAGCTACGGGAGCCAAAGCGGGTCGAATCTAGCAAAACACACGGGGACGGTCAATCGAACCGGGGCTAGCACACAGGCATTCGCAACTATGCGCGCGTGTGTACCTACAAGTGCTGGAAGGACGCCGAGCATCAGGAGCATCTTCTCTATGTTGCTTTGGGTGGCCTCTCACCGTGCTCGGTTCAGGCTCCGCCCTCGCGGCGCCCGTGGCCGTAGCCGAGCACGAAGCCGGTGACCAGCAGCCCGAGCGCGTCGCCCGAGCCGCCGGCGAGGAAGGAACCGGGGTCGTCGCGCAGGGCGCGGGCGATCGACTCCAGCCGGTCCGCGACCTCGCCGTACGCCGATGCGTCGGATGCGGCGACGGTCTGCGTGGCTGCCTCTGGCGTCGATTGAGACTCGTCGGGAGCGCTCTCTTCGATGACCGGTGCGTCGTGGGCGAAGAGTGCCTGGGCGGGCGGCGCGTCTTCCGCCTCCGCGATGAACGGCGGCCACTGGGGTTCGGCGGATGCCTCGGCTTCGGGCGCGGAGTCGCCCCACGGCCCCGCTTCTTCGGCCGACGGGGTCTCGGCCCACGGAGCCACGTCGTGCGGAGCCGGCTTTTCGGCCCAGGGCGCGGCCTCGGCGGGAGCGGGCGCCTCCACCCAGGTGCCGGCTTGCTCGGGCGCGGGGGTCTCGGCCCACGGCGTCTCGTCGGCCACGGTGGTTTCCGTCCACGGCGCCGGCTCCTCGGCGGCGGCCGGCTCGCTCCACGGCTCGCCGGCGGAAGCCCACGGCATGGCTTCCTCGGGCACGGCGGTGTCCTGCGCGGGTTCCTCGGCCGCCGGCTGCGCGCCACCCGCGTCCCATCCGGCCCATCCCGCCATCTCGTCGGCATCAACGACGGGTTCGGCGGCGTGGACGCGCGGGCCCTCGGCGGGCATCTCCAGCCAGGGGAAGTCCTCGGCGGCGGGGGGCGCGGCGGCCTCCCACTGCTGCGATCCCGCTTCTTCCGCGTCGAAGCCGAGCCGCGGCAGGTCGCCCTCCGGGTCGCCAGGGTCGTGGGCGGGGAGCGGGACTTCCATCGTGAAGTCGTCCGGCGCGGGCTCCGCCGGGACGGAGGGCGCGGAACGCGGCGCCGGGGGCATGAACGGCGGAAACACGAAGGCGTTGGGCGCGGAATCGCCCGGGAGTGCGCTCATGGAGGCTGCCCGAAAGAGGAGTTGAGGCGGGGCCGTGCGTGGGTGGATTTCGCACGGAACGTACGTGCTGCGGCGGCGCGTTGTCAACGACGCCGGTGCCCCCGCGGGAGCGCCGGCGCCAGGGATCAGCCGCCGGGCGGACGCTCGTCCACCCATCCGAAGCGGCCCAGGAGCGGTACGAAGGTGCAGTCCAGCACCTCTTCCGTCGTCACTTCCCCGCCCCGCTTGGCCACCAGCACCAGCCGTTGCGCCTCGCGCGTCCCCACCGGCACCAGCATCTTGCCGCCGTCGGCGAGCTGGTCCACCAGCGGCTGCGGGACGTCGGGCGCGGCGGCAGCCACCAGGATGGCGTCGTAGGGGGCGTAGCGGCTCCACCCGATCGTGCCGTCGCCCACCAGGATTGCGACGTTCGAGATCCTCATGCCATCCAGCGCCTCGCGCGCGCGCGCCGCCAGCTCGGGGATGCGCTCCACCGAGTACACGCGGTCCGCGAGCTGGGCCAGCACGGCCGTCTGGTGCCCGCTCCCCGTGCCGATCTCCAGCACCTTGTCGCGCGGGCCGATCTCCAGGAGCTGCATGTACATCGCCTGCAGCGACGGCTGCGACGCCGTCTGCCCGAAGCCGATGGGCACGGGCGCGTCCTCGTAAGCCCGGTGCGACACGGCGTGCGGAACGAAGGCGTGGCGGGGGATCTGGTCGAAGGCGCGCAGCACCTCCAGGTTGCGGATCCCCTTCTCCTGCATCCGCCCGATCAGCGCCCGCCGCTGCGCGTTGAAGCGCTCCGTGCTCATGCCGTAAGCTCCCACTCGGCCACGTTGCGCAGCAGGGCGTGGTTGGTGAGGTCCAGGTGGAGCGGCGTCACCGAGATGTACCCCTCGTCTACTGCGTGGTAGTCCGTCCCCTCCAGCGACGTCCACTCGATGCTCCCGCCGCCGATCCAGTAGTACGGCTTGCCGCTGGGGTCGGTGCCCTGCGTGAGCGAGTCGCTGAAGACGCGCCGCCCCAGCCGCGTGACGCGCACCCCCTTCACCTGCTCCGCCGCGATAGCGGGAAGGTTGACGTTGAGGAGCGTCTCGGCGGGGAAGTCGTCGCGCTTCACCAGCTGCGCCAGCAGGCGCGACAGGAGCGGCCCGTACGACGCCAGGTGCCGCTCGTCCGCGCGCCCGGCGTACGAGATTGCGACGGCGGGGATGCCGAAGATGGTCGCCTCCATCGCGGCGGACACGGTGCCGGAGTACAGGACATCCTCCCCCATGTTCATCCCGTGGTTCACGCCCGAGAGCACCACGTCCGGCCGGCGCGGGAGGATGGCCTGCACCGCCAGCATCACGCAGTCGGTGGGGGTGCCACTCACGTTGTGCCACCGCTCGCGCACGGAGCGCGCGCGCAGCGGCAGGTGCATGGTGAGCGAATGGCTGGTGGCGCTCTGCTCGCGGTCCGGCGCGACGACGTGCACCTCGCCCAGCCCGGCCGCCGCTTCCGCCAGTACGCCCAGCCCCGGCGCCATGTATCCGTCGTCGTTGGTGCAGAGGATCAGCATGAGGGGAAACACAACTCCTGTCGTGGCTTGCCTTCGCCCGCGGCGTGCGCCGCCGTGCGCGGACAAACTGCGCCCGACGCACCCCTCGCGCCACCCCCGCGGGGGAGCGGAGGGGCGGAAAGGCGCGTCGATTGGGTGTCGTAGTGATGCGGGTGGCGCGGAAGGGACTGCGGAGGGCCTCGGGTGAGCGCGCGTGCCGGCGCTCACCCGGTTGCGGGGCTCACTTGGTGGTGATCAGGATGGCGCCGGCACCGTGGTCCAGCCCGAACCGCTCCGACGCTTCCGCCGGGGTCAGGCGGCGGACCTCCGCCACGTCTTCCATCTTGATGTTGCGCAGCGCCGCCTTGGCTCCGACGAGCACGCCGTCGCGGTACACCATCACGTGGTTGCGCTGCGAGTAGTCGTGCGCCCCGCGCCCGGCGAGCCAACCCGCGTGGTGCGTGGCGAGGAAGTCGTGCAGGGTGGCGTCGCCCGCGGCGCCCTCCAGCTTCAGCACGGTGCCCTGGGGCGCGGCGGCCTCGGCGGTGGCGCCGATCGGGTCGGTGGCGGCGAAGGCTTCCTGCGCGTGGGCCCCGGTGGCGGCGGCGAGGGTGAGGGCGGCGGCGGCGGTGGCGGTGCGGAGCAGGGAGAGCGACATGGTAGGAGACCTCGTCAGGAAGGGTTGGGGCCTGTCACGGTGTGCAGGCTCGAGCGGCTTCGTTGCCGCTCGTATCCATCTGACGTAGCCGGTGAAAAGAAGGTTGCAGGCCCGCGGTTAGGGGAGGATGAGAGGATATTGCGGTGGGGTGTTCGGTGGTGGGAATGGGGGGAGACCCCTGTGGCCCGGCCCCCAGCCGGGGGATGAATCCCCCGGCTGGAACCACGCGAAGCCGGCTG
Source organism: Longimicrobium sp. (assembly GCA_036386635.1). GTDB lineage: Bacteria > Gemmatimonadota > Gemmatimonadetes > Longimicrobiales > Longimicrobiaceae > Longimicrobium. The sequence continues at coordinate 7,765 of DASVVI010000938.1, read as the reverse complement.
AAGCCGACTCGATCGCCGCAGGTACCCCCAATTTTGTCATCCTGAGCGACGCGCTACGCCGTCCTTGCCCCGTATCCACACTCTGGCGCGGAGTGAAGGATCTACTGCGCGTACCGAGGGGACGGCTCCTGGGGGCCGGGTGGGGCGATGCACGGGGCACGGGCAGCCACGTGGGGCTGCCCCTACGGGTTTTGGTGCGGAGGGGTGGAGATCACGGTGCGGGCGAGGGAGGGCGGACACGCAGGTCCGCCCCTACCGGGTTCGGTGCGCGGGGGCGCGATGAATCACGGGCCTACGCGACGAAGAACGGATATCGCCCGGGAGTCCGCGAAGGCGGACTTTGTGCTGTTGTTGCAGCGAGTTTACTCGCCGGCTGGCTCCACCGGCCCCAGCAGCTCCAGGATCTCCTCCAGCTCGCCGCGGAGGGAGCGGATGAAGCTCTGCTCCAGGGCGTGGCCGGCGGTCGCAGTGGCGGAGCCTTCGCGATTCAGCTCCTCGATGCGCGCGCGGGCGCCCTCGAGGGTGTAGCGCTCGTCGCGGACGAGGTGCTGGATGAGGGCGATCAGCTCCAGGTCGCGCTGGCGGTAGACGCGGTTGCCGGCGCGGTTCTTGGGCGGCGAGAGCGCCGGAAACTGCGTCTCCCAGTAGCGCAGGACGTGCGGCTTGATCCCGAACAGCTCGCACACCTCGCCGATCGCGTGGAACTCCCGCTGCGGACGCTTCATCCCCACGTCTCCCGCCGCGGCTCGCGCAGCATGAGGAGCTCCAGAGCGCGCGTGGCCGCGAGTCCCTCGTAGAGCATCGCGTGCACCACTTCGACGATGGGCATCTCGATCCCCAGCTTGCGGGACAGGTCGCGGGCCGAGCGCGCGGTGCGCACCCCCTCCGCAACGGCAACCATCCCGCCCAGGATCTCGTCGATCGGCCGGCCGCGCCCCATCTCGATCCCCACCTGCCGGTTGCGGCTGAGGGAGCCGGTGCAGGTGAGGATCAGGTCGCCCATCCCCGCCAGCCCCGCAAAGGTGGACGGCTCCGCGCCGGCGGCGACGCCCAGGCGCGTGATCTCGGCCAGGCCGCGGGTGATTAGGGCGGCCTGCGTGTTGTAGCGGTAGCCGAGGCCTTCGACGACGCCCGCCGCGATGGCGATGACGTTCTTGAGCGACCCGCCCAGCTCCACCCCGCGCACGTCGCTGCTGGTGTAGACGCGGAAGTACGGGGTCTGGAAGAGCGCCTGCGCACGCTCGGCCGCCTCGGGGTGGTGCGAGGCGATGGTCACGGCCGTGGGGTGCTCCTCGCCCACCTCCTGCGCGAAGGAGGGGCCGGAAAGGAAGGCGGCGGCGTTTCCGTCGGGGAGGACGTCGGCCAGGACCTCGTCCATCGTCTTGAGCGATTCGTTCTCGATCCCCTTGGACGCGCTCACCACCAGCGCACCTGGGGCCATGTGCCGCGCCGCCTGCGCCATCACCGGCCGCACCACGTGCGACGGCGACACCGAGACGACCACCGACGCGCCGTCGAGCGCCTCCTCCATGTCGGTGGTCACGCGCAGCCGTTCGTCCAGCCGCACGCTGTCCAGGTAGCGGCGGTTGACCTGCTCGGCGCGGATCGATTCCGCCACCTCGGGCTCGAACGACCAGAGGACGGTCTCGCCGCCCTTCTTGGCGAGGAGGTTGGCGAGCGCCGTACCCCAGCTTCCGGCGCCGATGACTGCGGTGCGCTCCAGGCTCAACGGACCTCCTCCGCGTCTGCGGTGATGGCCGCGGCCGCCACGGTGGCCTCCGGCTCGTGCCCGCGCCCGAAGCGGGGCTCCTCGCCGCGCATGATGCGGCGCAGGTTGGCGCGGTGCGAGAAGATGACGAAGGCGGCGATCGCCCATCCCAGCCAGCGGATCTCCACGTGCCCGTCCGGCGGCGGGGCCAGCGCCAGCACCACCGCCAGCATCGCCGCGCCCGCCAGCGACGCCGCCGAGACCATCCGCGTCATCTTGAGGACCCCCAGCCAGGTGAGGAGCGCCACGCCCAGGGCGAGCGGCGCCAGCGCGAGGAAGACCCCCGCCCCGGTGGCGACCCCCGTCCCCCCCGTGAACCCCATGTACACCGGAAAGACGTGCCCCACGATGGCGGCCGCGCCGTACGCCAGCCCCCACTGCCAGCCGGCGGGCTCGTCCCAGCGGGTGAAGAGGAAGACGGGGAGGAAGCCCTTGAGGATGTCGAACACCATCACCGGCGCCGCCACCCTGGCACCGAGGACGCGAAAGGTGTTGGTGGCGCCCAGGTTGCCGCTTCCGTGCCGGCGCAGGTCGATGCCGTGCGACCACTTCCCGGCCAGGTAGCTGGCCGGGACCGCGCCCCACAGGTACGCCGCCGCGAGCGCCAGCCAGGGGCTCAATCCGCCTCCTCGCCGCGCTGGCGGAGGTTGATGCGGATCGGCACCCCGCTGAACCCCCACGCGTCGCGGAAGCCGTTCTGCAGGTAGCGCTCGTAGCTCTCCATCACCCCGTCCGGGTGGTTCACCCAGAGCACCATCGTGGGGGGCGCGACGGAGACCTGCGTGCCGTACAGGAACTTGACCGGGTGCCCGTGGTGGTGCGGCGGCTTGGCGCGCATCACCAGCGCGCGCAGCACCTCGTTCACCTCGTGCGTGGCGATGCGGCGGGTGCGCTGCTCCTGCACCCCGAGGATCAGGTCCAGCGTCTTGTACACGCGCTGCCCCGTCACCGTGCTGGTGAAGAGGATGGGCACCCACTTCAGAAAGGGGGCGCGGTTGCGGATCTCCTTCTCGTAGTTGGGCGCGCTCTGCGTCTCCTTTTCGACCAGGTCCCACTTGTTGGCGACGAGAACCAGCCCGCACCCGGACTCCCACGCCTTCTCCGCGATCTTGAGGTCCTGCACGGCGATGGGCTCGGTGGCGTCGATCATCAGCACGCACACGTCGGCCCGCGAGATCGCGCGCTCGGTGCGGATGGACGAGTAGAACTCCACCCCGTCCTCGATCTTGGCCTGGCGCCGCAGCCCCGCGGTGTCCACGAAGATCAGCTTGCGGCCGTGGTACTGCATGGGGGTGTCGATGGCGTCGCGCGTGGTGCCGGCGACGTCGCTCACCACCAGCCGGTCCTCTCCCAGCAGCCGGTTGACGAACGACGACTTGCCCACGTTCGGCTTGCCGATGACGGCCACGCGCAGCGCCTCCTCCTCCTCGCCCTCCACGTCGGGGAGGTGCTTGACGATCTCGTCCAGGATGTCGCCGCTCCCCTTGCCGCTGAGCGACGACATGGGGAGCGGCTCGCCCAGTCCCAAGTCCCAGAAGTCGTGGTGCCCCACGGCGTTGGGATTTCCCAGGTTGTCCACCTTGTTGACCAGCAGGATGGCGGGCTTCTGCGTCTTGCGCAGGATCTCGGCGATGGCGTAGTCCAGCGGATGCGCGCCGCTCTTGACGTCCACCACCAGCACCAGCACGTCCGCCTCTTCGATGGCGGTGAGCACCTGGGCGCGGATCAGCCGGTCCATCGGCTCGTCCGACCCTTCTACCATGCCGCCGGTGTCCACCAGGTAGAACTGGCGTGCGTTCCACTCGGTATGGTAGAAGTTGCGGTCGCGGGTCACCCCGGGACGGTCTTCCACGATCGCCACCCGCTCGCCGATGACGCGGTTGAAGAAGGTGGACTTGCCCACGTTGGGACGGCCGACGACGGCGACTACGGGAAGCTTCACGTCTATTCCAATGCTAAAAGGATGTTACCATACGAAAAAAGCGGCTCCGGAAAACCCGGGAACCGCTCGCGGCCCGATGTGCGCGGCCGGCGGGGCGAATATGGCGCCGCGCACCGGCCGCGTCAACGAACGGCTACCCCGCCAGCGGGGCCCCGCACGAGCCGCACACCGCCTGCCCCGGCTCGTACACCTCGCCGCAGACCGGGCAGGCGAAGGCCACCTCGCCCTCCGAGTCCATGTGCGCCTGGATCATCTCCAGCGCGGCGCCGTACTGCCACACCGGCACCAGCACGCGGGCGATGCTCAGCTCGCCCATGTCCACGGGGAAGGAGCGGTCGGCCTGGTTGTAGAGCAGCGCGTCGATCTCCTCGGCGCGCAGGTTCTCCACGATCAGCTGCGCCTCCATCTCCGATGCTGCACTGTACACCTGAGCCCACCCTTCGATCATCGGCACGGTGCGGTGCTCGTCGCAGAGCGCCGCGTGCGACCCTTCCGGCAGGTTGCGGCACACCGCGCGCCCGCAGATCACGCACCTGAACACCGCGAGCTGCGATGGATCGTCCTCGCACGTCACCTGCGCCCGCAGCTTCCCGCACTGCGGGCATGCGTCCCCGCCCGCGAACTCCACTCCACAGTGCTCGCAGCGGACAGTCTGTTCCGCGATCTCGTCTACGCTCAAACCGGCTCCTCTCCGCGTGTCGTTCGGCCCCTCCGGAATTCCCGCCCCGGGTCGCAAGAAGCGTGCACCTTGGGGAAGTGCGTGAGTGCGTGAGTGCGTGAGTGCGTGAGTGCGTGAGTGCGTGAGTGCGTGAGTGCGAAACGAAAGTGCCAAGTGCCAAGTGCCAAGTGCCAAGTGCGGGCGCATGAACGTGCACCCCCACATTTGTCATCCTGAGGGAGCCGCCTAACAGAAGCGAGCCGCACACCGAAGCTCCCGCGGCGACCGAAGGATCTAGCCGGCGAGGCAGGAGGACGGCGTGCGACACCAGGGGCTCGCGGTACGCGCAGTAGATCCTTCGCTCCGCGCCAGAGATCGGCGACGGGGAAAGGACGGTGAGGCGCGTCACTCAGGATGACAAAAAGGGGGAACAGTAACGGGGCGGCATCTCGCGATGCCGCCCCGCACTAACGCACTAACGCACTAACGCACTTCCGTTCGCTTCCCTCAGCTTCCCACTCGATAACTATACCCCGTCACCGGCTGCGTGGTGGGCATCGCGACCTCGAAGGGGGCCGAGGCGTCCTTGGCGGGGGCGTTTACCGTGATGCTCTGCGTGCCCACCGGGCCGGAGGGGCCGAAGAAGGTGAAGTTCAGGCGGATGGGCGTGCCCGCGCGCGCGACGCCACCCTTCACCACACCGGTGAGGCGGGCGCCGTTGTCGCGCGTGCTGAGCTGAGTCTCGTCCACCTGCACCGGCAGCGAGTCCGCCGCCTGGAGGGTGCTCACCGCCAGGTTCCGGTTCGCCGTCTCCACCGCCGTGTTGCGCGACGCCTTGGCCGCGTCCGAGATCCCCTTGTACGCGTTGAACAGCACGATCCGCGCGTTGTAGTTGAGCGGGTCGATCTGCACCAGGCGCGACGCCACCGGCACCAGCTCCTGCCACCGCTCAAGCTTGTACAGCGAGAGCGCGTGGTTGTACCAGGCGTCGCGGTGGTTGGGGTCCAGGCGGTGCACCTCGGCGAACATCTCGCCGGCGCGCGCGAAGTCGTTGACCGAGAAGAAGTGCGCGCCCGCGTTCAGCAGCCCCGAAAGGCTCCCCGCGCGCGTCTCCACCAGCTCGGCGGCGTTGCTGGTGTCGGGCGTGACGCGCTCCAGCGAGGCGAGCGCGGCACGGTACGCCGTGGCGGCGCGCGCGTGGTCGTTGCGGCCCGCGTACACCACGGCCTGGTTGAAGTACGCCTGCGGCATCGCGTCGTTCATCCGCCCGGCCTGCTCCCACTGCGACAGGGCCTGCGCGGTGTCGCCCCGGGTGAACGCCTCCACGCCCGCGTTGAACACCATCTGCGAGGCGCGGTCGCGCTGCGGGTTGACCTCGCTCGCGAACTGCGGGCAGAGCTCCAGCGTGCGGCGGAAGGCGCTGTCGGCTGCCGCGTAGTTGTTGGTGCCGAGCGCCGCCTGGGCCAGCAGGTAGTAGTGGAGCGGGTTGTTGGCGTCGGCCGCGATCCCGGCGCGCGCCTGCTCCGTGGCCGTGTTGTAGAACGGCGTCTGCGCCGCGCCCTGGAGGATCAGCGTGCGGTTGAGCGCGGCCTGCGCGGCGGTGGCCTGCGTGGTCACGGTGGGCGCGCCCGCGGCGCACTGCACCTGCGGCAGCGCCGACGAAGCCGCCGCGGTGGGCCCGGCGGCCGCGCCGCCGCCCCCGGTGGTGCCCGCGCTCGCGCAGGCGCTCGCCACGGCAATGCCGGCGGCAAGGATCAGCCCACGTTCGATCTTCATTTCCGTCCTCCGTGGAAGGGAAAGGTGCCGCCCCCTCAAAGGGCGATCGGTCCGGAGGCCGCGGCCGGGGGCTACCCCTCGGCCGCGACGCCCTCGGCCAGCAGGGCGCGGTAGGCGGCCAGCGGGGTGATCCCCAGCGCCGCCGCGGCACGCGCCACGTCCTCGAACTCCGGTTTCGCCCGCTCGCCCCCGCCCGGGAGCGACGAACGCTTCACGCGAACTTCCTGCCCGCGCCACAACACGGTCTCCATCCGGCGCGGCAGTGTACGCCGGTCCGCCGCCCAGAAGCGCACCCCGATGGTGGAGCCCGCGTGGAAGAGCGCCTCCGTCACCGCGTCGCGCCGGTCCGGATGCGCCAGCGCCTCGATGCGCACGCCGGGCCGTCCCTTCTTCATCGTCACGGGCGATGCCGTGCAGTCCAGCGCGCCCGCCGCCAGCGCCGCCTCCATCAGCGGCGGCACGTACTCGGGCGACAGGTCGTCCACGTCGCACTGGATGACCACCACGCTCTCCGCCGCCGCCTCGTTCCCCTCCACCAGGATCAGCCGCAGGCAGTTGGGGCGGTCCTGCGGGTCGCGCGTCCCCGCGCCGAAGCCGTTGGCGACGGGCGTGAACGACACGGGCGCCGCGGCCCCGCCGGTGAGCGCCTGCAGAATGGCGGCCCCAGTCGGCGTGGTGCACTCCCCTTCGAAATCGGGGTCACGCACCGGGATACCGCCGAGCAGCTTGAGGGTGGCGGGCGCCGGGAGCGGGAAGTTGCCGTGCGCGATGTTCACCCATCCGCGCCCCAGCGTCACCGGCCGCGTGTAGAACTCCGTCGCGCCCAGCTCCGCGCACCCGGCCATCGCGCTGAGGATGTCCACGATGGCGTCCAGCGCGCCGACCTCGTGGAAGTGCACCTTTTCGCGCGTGGTGCCGTGCACCTCCGCCTCGGCGTCGGCCAGCAGGGTGAAGGCGTGCACCGCCCGCTCCTTCACCAGCGCCGGGGCGCCGGTTCCCTCGATGATCTTGACGACGTGGTGCAGGTGCCGGTGCGCGTGCTCGTGCGGCAGCTCCAGCAGGAGCCGGGTGCACGCGATCCCCTTCCGCTGCACCCGCTCCGCGCCCACCCGGATGTCGCCGAGGTTGAGGCTCGCGACGAACCCCTGCAGCCACTCCAGTGGCAGACCCAGGTCCAGCAGCGCGGCGACCGTCATGTCGCCGCTGATGCCGCTGAACGGGTCGAAGATCAGCCCCCGCACGATGTGTCCCCTGTTTCCGTGGTCGAGACCGGCAAAGTAGGTGGGACCCGGCGCGCCGTCAAACGGAGGGGGAATGGGGAATGGGGAATGGTGGACCCGCGTGTCCGCCCACCCTCGCCCCCGCACCGATGCCGGCATCCGATGTAGGGGCCGCCCCACGTGGCTGCCCGTGCCCTCCCCTGCGCCGAACCCCGCGTCCACAACGCAGAAACCCCGCGGCACCTTCCGCGGGGCTCTTCGTGCGGCGTCAGGCACGTCTACTTCCGAATCGCGGTGTCGCGTGCGGTGTTGGGCGACTGGCGCAGCTCGGTCTCCCACGTGTCCAGACGCGCTCCTTTGCCCGCATCCTCGCGGTAGTTCGCGATCCCCGCGGCCCGCGT
>DASVVI010000937.1:0-12412 GCA_036386635.1 Longimicrobium sp. | reverse complement strand
CGTCTCCGGAAGCGCTCCCCTCCCGGCATCCGCCGTTCCGCCGGACTGGTGATCCGTTCCGTTGTTCTTGCAGTCCCTCTCTGTGGCTCTGTGTGAGGCCCTTCTGTTCCTCTCCCGGCGCCAGACGCGCGAAGCGGGCCCGGGATCGCTCCCGGGCCCGCTCGCCCTTCCCTGCCCCGGCCTTAGAACGGAAGGCCGAGCTTCACGTACGCCTTCCAGCCGTCCTCGCCGCGGGCGGCGATGATGGTGCCCGTGTAGGCGCGGTCCAGCATCGAGAAGTACAGCCCGCCGCCGTAGGTGGGGTGCCAGCCGCCGTCGGAGCGGCCGTCGAAGTACACGCGGCCCGCGTCGGCCAGCACGATGGCGCCCAGGTTGCCGCGCGTCACCGCCAGGTTGGCCGTGCCCAGCGAGGCACGCAGCTCCGCGTTGCCCCACACCGCGGCGTCACCGGCGAAGCGGTTGCGGGAGAAGCCGCGCAGCGACTCGCCGCCGCCCAGGAAGGCCGCCTCCTGCACCGGGAACTCGCCCCACACCCGCTCGCCGCCGGCACGCATCGCCAGCACGGTGCCGCGCGCCACCGGCAGGTACCCGGCGCCCTCGCCGCGCGCCCGGCCAAAGCCGCCCACGTCACCGCTCATCCCGCGGTGCCCCTCGGCCGTCACCCGCGCCCAGCCGCCGCGCGTGGGGAAGGCCGCCGCGTCGCGCCCGTCCCACTCCATGGTGGAGCGCAGGCCGGCGGTGGTGTAGGCGTCCGTGCCCAGCGGCGCCACGATGAAGAACGGCGTGTCCTCGTCCACGCTGGCGCTGCGGTAGCGCACCACCGGGCCCACGCCCAGCCGCAGCCCCGAGCCCAGCTCCTTCCCGACCTCGGACTCCAGCGTCACCACCGTCTGGTCCACCAGGTAGCGGTCGCGCGGGCCGTCGTTGGCGGTCTCATTGCCGAAGCCGTGGAAGCGGAAGGGGTCGATCTGCGAGGCGCGGGCGTGCACCAGGAGCGAGGTGCCGTCGATGCCGCGGCCGATGTGCTGCACGTCGAGCGCGAAGCCGGTCTGCATGGGCGCGAACTCGGCGCGGATCCGCTGGCGCTGCGCGAAGCCCTCGCGGCGGAAGCCGCGGGTCGTCCAGGTCATGGCGCCGCCCACGATGGGGCCGGCGTCCGCCGTGTAGCCGAGGTGCGGGCCGAAGGCGCGGGTGGTGCCGCGGTCCTGCTCCGCCTCCGGGTTGTCGAAGGAGCGGGCGCGGGCCGGCTTCGTGTACGACCGCGTGTCCACCCGGGCGCCCGTCCCCGCCTCGATGGCGTTGTTGCCCTCGCTGTCGTGGAAGACGGTGCGGCGCCCCGCCTCGGCCGGCGACTCGTCGCGCAGCGTGTCGTCGCCCGCGCCGCCGATGATGCGCACCAGCGGAGTGATGGGGGCCGCCCCGGTCACGATGGCCGCGTCGTCGCCGCCGGCCAGGTGGATGCGGATCTCGCGCGTCTCGCCGTGGGCGAAGCGGCGGCTGAAGGTGGGCTCGCCACCGGCCCGCGGGGCGATCTTCACCAGCACGGCACCGTCGGCCATGCGCTCCACCGTGACGCGCTCCGAGGCGTCGGTGGCGTGCACGTCAACCACGTCGGCGAGCTGGCGGTAGAAGGCGTCGGCCACCGTGGGAAGCTGGTCGCGGCGGGCGCGCAGGGTGTGCGCCAGCGTGGCGCCGGCCTGCGAGTAGTGCTCGCCCGGCAGGCGGCGCACCGCCTCGTCGATGGCGTCGTTGGTCAGGCGCGCCTGGAGGGAGCGGACCGTCGCGTCCCACGTCTCCTTGGAGAGCCCGGAGAGGAGCTGCCGGTCCAGGTGCTGAGCGTTGTCCGTGAGGCCGCGCAGCCCCGCCATCGTGCTGTCGAAGGTCACCAGCTTCGGCATCATGCCGCGGCCAAAGGTGGCCACCAGGCCGCCGTGGCGCGAGAAGGCGTTGTCACGGTCGCGGGCGATGGGGGTCCACACCTGCGTGCCGCCGCGGTCGAAGCGGGCCCAGCGCCACTGGCCATCGTGCCGGTCCCAGTCGCCCATCACCAGGTCGAGCAGGCGGGCGTTGAGGTAGGCCTCGGCGTCCACGCGGTGCCCGGTGGCGAGCGCCGCCAGCATCTCCTCCGTCGCTTCCACCGCCGCGGCGCCGCCGAAGCTGTCGCCCGGGCGCTCCTCGATGGTCCCCAGCCGCCCCGCGAACTCGGCGCGGAAGGCGCCCAGCGCCGCGTCGTCCGGCAGCACCACGAGGCGCGGCGGCGCGTGCTGAACCCCGGCGGCCGTCTGCAGGGCGGAGGCGACGAGCACCGCGCCCGGAAGCGCCACGCTCACCTGGTCCTGCACCACGCGGTCCACCATCGTGTTCTTGAGGTGGGGGTGGAGCCCCTGCGTCACGTCCTTGTCCACCGGGCGGAAGACGTACTCCAGCCCGTCCGCGCCGCGGAAGCGGAGCGAGCGGGTGCTGAAGTCGCCGCCGGTGCGGGTGGGGGTCAGGCCGCCGGCATAGGCCGCCACGTCCAGCACCTCGACCGAGGCCGGCGTCGCCCAGAGGGAGCGGTACCCGGTCCCCAGCACCATCCGCTGCACGCGGCCGGCGCGGTAGGCGGCGCCCGGCACGGCCTCGGTGGTGAGCGTGGCGCGGGGGGCGGGGGAGCTCGTTCCACCGTTTTCCGTCATGGCGATGCTCTGCGCCGCGAGACCGGCGGGAGCGATGGCGGCCAGCAGGCCGAGGCGAGCCGAGCGGGCGAACGAGGTGGGAGACATGGTCCGCGTCCTTGTATCGAGGGTCGAGAATGGGGGTGCGGGGTGCACCGGCCGTTCGTGCCCCAAGATGATTCGGAAGCGCCCGCGCCACACGGGTATTTTGACCGGGGTCAGATGACCCGGGTCGGGCGACCCCGGTCAAACGACCGATTCAGGAAGGGGTGGTGCGGCGTACTCTTTCGTCACCTCGCGGGCAGGGTGCCCGGTGAGCGCTGAACACCGCACAACGGAAGCGACCCCCATGCGAAACTCTTCCTGGACCACACTGGCCTCCGCGGCGCTCCTCCTTTCCGCCGCCGCGTGCACTTCGGAGGGTGACGCCCGCGAGAGCGCCCCCGCCGTCCGCGCCGCCAACGTGGTGACGATCACCGCATCCGACTTCGCCTTCCAGGCGCCGGCCAGCATCCCCGCCGGCCTCACCACCATCAACCTGGTCAACCGCGGCCCCGAGCTTCACCACGTGCAGCTCGTCAGAATCGCCGAGGGGCACACGGTGCAGGAGCTGATGGAGGGGATGAAGCACCACGATGGGCCGCCGCCGCCGTGGGTGACGTTCGTGGGCGGGCCCAACACCCCGGTGCCGGGCGGCCAAGCGCAGGCGACGGTGGAGCTCGCCCCCGGCAGCTACGCGCTCCTCTGCTTCATCCCCTCCAGCGACGGGGTACCGCACGTGATGAAGGGGATGGTGAAGCCGCTGACGGTGACGGCCTCCTCGAACCAGGCGCGCGCCGCGGCCCCGGACGCGCGGATCACGCTGCGCGACTACTCGTACGAGGTCACGCCGGAGATCGCGGCGGGCAAGCGCACCATCCGCGTGGAGAACGCCGCCGCGCAGCCGCACGAGCTGATCCTGGTGCGCCTGGCGCCGGGCAAGAGCGCGACGGACATGGTGGCGTGGCTGGAGAAGATGCAGGGGCCCCCTCCGGGCGCGCCGGTGGGCGGCGCCACCCTGCTCAGCCACGGCGCCTCCAACGACGTGACCGCCGACTTCACGGCGGGCGAGTACGCGCTCCTCTGCATGGTCCCCGACGTGGGCGACGGCAAGCCGCACGTGGCGCACGGAATGGTGCAGCAGATCACGGTGCGCTGAGAAAGGCAACTGCAATCTCACGCGGAGGCGCGGAGACGCAGAGAGAGAACAACAGAGAGAGAATTTACTTCAGGCAGTTGCAGTTCTCTCCTGCGTCTCTGCGCCTCTGCGTGAGGCCTGCTGTTGGGATGCTGAAACAACGATGAAGCCCCGGGATGCGCTCCCGGGGCTTCTTTAATTTGGGGTTGGGTCTGTGCAGACGAGCATCCAAGGGCGGTCGGAGACGCGGGTGAGGACGACGGTGGCGGCGCGGGCGCCGGTGAGCTTGAGCTTGCGCTGGATCTCGTCCACGTCCACCGCCGAGCCGCGCTTGCGGATGTCCACCACGCCGATGCCCGCCTCGCGCAGCACGTGGCGGAGCTGCTTCAGGTTCCAGGGGAGCGACGCCTCCACCCGCAGCGTGCGACCGAACGGGGTGCGCACGTCGCGGTCGCAGGAGAGGAAGGCGATCTGCTCGTCGATCTTCCAGCCGACCAGCGAGCGCGCCAGCTCCTCCACCGTGCCGGAGCGAGTGACCGCGGGGTCGGGGTCGATCAGGTACTCGCCGGGCATGCGCACCTCGACGGCGGGGCCGTCTTCCGGCACCAGCGTGTCGCCGGAGGGGAGGAGGGTGGCGCGGCGGGCCACCGTGGCCAGGACGGGCGACCAGAGCACGGACTCCTTGAGCTCGCCGCCCTCGGACACGAACTCCACTTCCCAGCCGTCCGGCGCCAGCTCCAGTGGGAGGCCCGGGGCGGCCTTGATGCCGAGCGCGGTGCCGCGGGCGGCCAGGTCGAAGCACCACTCCAGCGACGGCTCGCCGCTCCCCGTCTGGAAGCGGCGGCCTCCGGCGCGGCGGGCGGGGTCCACGAACGCCGCGGGGATGCCATCGAGCGGGAGGTCGCGCACGTCGGCGCAGACGCACTCCACCGCCGCGCCCACGCCGTTGGCCTCCGCGTTGATGCAGGCGAGACGGCTGTGCACCGGGTCCAGGTCGGCGGCCAGCACGGAGCGTCCCTCGGCCAGCGCGATCAGGTCGCCGCCGATGCCGCTGCACAGGTCGGCCATGCGGTCGAAGCCTGCGTAGCGGCGCGCGTGGTTGCGCGCCATCCGCTCGGTGGATGCCTGCTCCAGCGCGGGCGCGGTGAAGAACATGCGGTCCGCGTGGGTGAACTTCGCACGGGCGCGGGCGCGGAGCTTCGCCTGCCCCACCGCGGCCTGGACGAGCTCCGGCGGATGCTTGTCGCGCAGGCGGGTGATCAGGCGGATCTCGTTGGCCGCCGTCAGCGGTTCCGCGGCGAGCTCCGCCATGAGTGCCTGCCCGGCGGGCGCCAGCAGCGCGTCAATCCACCAGGTCGGGTCGTCCATCGGAGATGCCTCGTGCGTCAGGCCGGACGCTTCTTATCCGACCCGCCGCCAAGCCGGGTCAGCACCACTTCCTGCTCGGCCGCGCGCTGCTCCAGGCGCGAGCGCTCCAGCACCAGGTCGGTCACTTCAACGCTCACGCTGAGCACGCCGTTCACCCGGCCGTCCACCGAGAAGAGGGGCTGGTAGCTGAAGTTGAAGAAGCCGTGGTGCAGGGTGCCGTCACCGTTGCGATCGAAGGCGATGGGGACCTCGCTGCCCTGGAACGGCTCGCCGGAGGTGTACACGCCGTCCAGGATCTCGAACAGGCCCTGGCCTTCGAGCTCCGGGAGCACCGAGCGCACCGTCCTCCCCTCCAGGTCCCGTCCACCCAGCAGCTGCCGCGCGAACTGGTTCACGATCTCCACGCGGTGGTCGGGGCCGCGAATGACGCTGATGGCAACGGGCGCCAGGTCGATCACCTCGCGCACCGCTTCGCGCACCGTCTCCTGCTGCCGTGCGCGGGTCACGTCGGTGACGTCGCGCATCACCAGGAGGATGCCGTCGCCCGAGGGGATCGCCGTCACCTCGTGCCACGCATAGCGCGGCGGGTGGAAGACTTTGAAGTGCCGGGCCAGCCGCCCCGTGGCCACCGCGCGCAGGTCCCGCTCGGCCGGGGAGCCCACCAGGTAGGGGAAGATCTCCCACCACCCCTGCCCCACCAGGTCCGCGCACCGCTTCCCCAGCAGGAGCTCGGCGCGCCCGTTGGCGTACACCACGCGGAACTCAGCGTCCAGCCCGACCACGCCATCCGACACGTGCTCGAGCGCGTCCTCGATCTTCATCTCGTCCCTTTGACTTCGTGGCCCGCAACGAGACGCGAAGTTGGCCCCGCGGGGCGGCCGGGGCAAGGGCGGGGCCCCCGCGCGGAGGGTGTCGCGAGTCCGGCCCCCGACTTGCCATCACCCCGCATCCTGCATCGGCGGGACGGAAATCGATCAACGGAGTGAACCAGTGGACATCAAGGTATTGCCGGGGAGCCGCTCCCCGTTGGGCGCTACGTGGGACGGCGAGGGAGTCAACTTCGCCCTCTTCTCCGAGAACGCGACGGACGTGGAGGTCTGCCTGTACGACCCGGCCGACCACAACGTGGAGACGGCGCGCGTTCGCCTGCGCGACACCACGGCGCACGTGTGGCACGGCTACATCCCGGGGCTGAAGCCGGGGCAGCCGTACGCATTCCGCGTGGAGGGGCCGTACGAGCCGGCGCAGGGGCTGCGCTTCAACCCGCACAAGCTCGTCCTTGACCCCTACACCCGCGCCGTCGCCGGCAAGGTGGATTGGGCGCCGGATGTCTTCGGCTATCCGCTCGGCGACCCCGCCGAGGACATGGCGCGCGACGAGCGCGACAGCGCCGCGCAGATGCCGCGCGGCATCGTGGTGGACCCGGCGTTCGACTGGAAGGGCGACCGGCGGCCCCGCACCCCGTGGCACCGCACGGTCATCTACGAGGCGCACGTCAAGGGGCTCACCGCCCTGCATCCCGACGTGCCCGAGGAGCTGCGCGGCACCTACGCCGGCGTGGCGCACCCGGCCGTCGTGGAGCACCTCAAGTCCATCGGCGTCACGGCGCTGGAGCTGCTCCCCATCCACGACTTCGTGGACGACGGCTACCTGATCGACAAGGGGCTGACCAACTACTGGGGGTACAGCACCCTCAACTTCTTCTCGCCGGACGCGCGCTACTCCGGGAGCGGCGACCGCGGCGGGCAGGTGAACGAGTTCAAGGAGATGGTGCGGGCGCTGCACGCGGCCGGCATCGAGCTGATCCTGGACGTGGTGTACAACCACACCGCCGAGGGGAACCACCTGGGGCCGACGCTGTCGTTCAAGGGGATCGACAACCCCACGTACTACCGGCTGATGAAGGACGATCCCCGCTTCTACATGGACTACACGGGGACGGGCAACTCGCTGAACGCGCGCCACCCGCAGGTCATCAAGCTGATCAACGACTCGCTGCGCTACTGGGTGCAGGAGATGCACGTGGACGGCTTCCGCTTCGACCTGGCGTCCACGCTGGCGCGCGAGGAGCACGCGGTGGACCGGCTGTCGTCGTTCTTCGACGTGATCCACCAGGACCCGGTGCTCAGCGAGGTGAAGCTGATCGCGGAGCCGTGGGACATCGGCGAGGGCGGCTACCAGGTGGGGAACTTCCCCGTGCTGTGGACGGAGTGGAACGGCAAGTACCGCGACGACGTGCGCACCTTCTGGCGCAGCGAGCCGGGCACCATCAACGAGATGGCGTACCGCCTGACCGGCTCCAGCGACCTGTACGGCGACGACGGGCGCAAGGCGTACGCGTCGATCAACTTCATCACCGCGCACGACGGCTTCACGCTGAACGACCTGGTGTCGTACAACGAGAAGCACAACGAGGCCAACGGCGAGGAGAACCGCGACGGCCACGACCACAACATCTCCTACAACTTCGGCGCCGAGGGTCCCACCGACGACCCGGCGATCCTTGCCGAGCGCGAGAAGCAGAAGCGCAACTTCCTGGCGACGCTCCTCCTGTCGCAGGGCGTGCCGATGATCTGCGGCGGCGACGAGATGGGGCGCACGCAGAACGGCAACAACAACGCCTACTGCCAGGACAACGAGATCTCCTGGCTGCACTGGGACCTGGACGAGAACGACCAGGACCTGCTGGAGTTCACGCGCCGCGTGGCCACGCTGCGGCGCGAGCACCCGGTGTTCCGGCGCCGCCACTTCTTCCAGGGCCGCAAGATCCGCGGATCGGAGCTGGAGGACATCCGCTGGCTGCGTCCGGACGGCCAGGAGATGGAGGACGAGGAGTGGAACAGCGACGTGCGCGCGTTCGGCATCCTGCTGGGCGGCGACGCGATGATGGAGTGGGACGAGCAGGGCGAGCGGGTGGTGGACGACACTTTCCTCCTTCTCTTCAACGGCGCCCCGGAGCCCGCCGCCTTCACCCTGCCGGGCACCCCCACCCCCGCGAACTGGGAGGTGATGGTCGACACCAGCCGCCCCGCCGCGGAGCAGGAGCCCCGCAAGCAGGCCCCCCAGTCGTCGCTGGAGATGCCCGGCCGGTCGATGATGGTGCTGCGGAGGCTGGAGGAGCGGTAGGGGGCCCTCACCCCCGCTCGTTCCTCGCTGCCCCCTCTCCCGATAACAGGAGAGGGCTCCGCCCTCTGTTATCGAGAGAGGGGGCGGACGGCAGGTTTAATCCGTAGGGGCGCGATTCATCGCGCCGGTGCCCGCCGACACGCCAATGCCCGCCGCCTCAAACCGCCACCCGGTAGGGGCAGACCTGCGTGTCTGCCCGCCCTTCTCGCCCCAGCCGATCCTGACTACGCGCGCGGCCCGCCGTTCCACCGTTCCGCCGCTGTCCCCAATGGCGCTCCGCGACGCGATCCGCCACATTTCCGGTGCATGGCGAAGGGCAACACAAAATCACGCGAGGAGCAATGAATCTGGAGATCGTAGGCGCCCTGATGGACTTCGGTTCGGGGCGCCGTGGGGTGGACATGGGGCCGAGCGCGATTCGATACGCGGGGCTGCAGGAGCGGCTGGAGGCGCTGGGGCACACGGTTACGGACCGCGGCAACATCGGGGTGCCGCCCAGCGAGACGCTGCAGACGGGCGACCCGAAGCTCAAATACCTGGAGCCGATCCTCTCCGTCTGCCAGCGGCTGGCGGACCAGGTGGCGGAGAGTACCGTCCAGGAATCGGTTACGCTTGTGCTGGGCGGCGACCACGCGATATCGCTTGGGAGCGTGTCGGGCGCGGCGCGCGGGCGGAACCTGGGGCTGATCTGGCTGGACGCGCACGGCGACTTCAACACACACGAGACCACCCCCACCGGCAACATCCACGGGATGCCGCTGGCGGCGCTCTGCGGCATCGGGCACGAGCACCTGGTGACGCTGGGCGGCACCGCCGACACCACGCCCAAGATCCTCCCCAAGAACGTGGCCGTCGTCGGCGCGCGCGACCTGGACACCACCGAGCGCGACCTGATGCGCGACGCCGGGATCGCCGTGTACTCCATGGAGGCCGTCGACCGCTACGGCATCGGCGAGGTGATCCGCCGCGCCATCGACAGCGCATCGCTGGGCACCGACGGCATCTACGTGAGCCTGGACCTGGATGTCATCGATCCGATGTACGCCCCCGGCGTGGGCACCCCGGTCCCGGGCGGCCTCACCTACCGCGAAGCCCACCTCGCCGCCGAGATGCTGGCCGAGACGGGCCGCATCGTGGGCCTGGACCTGGTGGAGGTCAACCCCATCCTCGACCGCAGCAACGCCACGGCGGACCTGGCGGTGGAGCTGGCGTTGTCGGCGCTGGGGAAGCGGGTGTGGGGGACGGTGTAGGGGGAAAGTGCGTTAGTGCGTTAGTGCGTTAGTGCGTTAGTGCGGAACGGCGGAGGAGCGGGCGCGGGAAGGCGGGGGTCGGCGTGCGGGCGGGCACGGGCAGCCACGTGGGGCTGCCCCTACGGGTTTTGGTGTGTCACGGGCAGGCGGTGGTGCGAAGTCGGGCACGGGCGCGATGCAGGCGGTCAGCCCCCTCTCATGATAACAGCGAGGGCGGAGCCCTCTCCTGTTATCGGGAGAGGGGGCAGGCGAGTGTAACGAGCCGGGGGGGAGGGCCCTCACCCAAACCCCTCCACCTGCTCCAGCACCTTTTCCGGCTCCGCCGCAAGGATCACCACCACGTCGCCGTCGCCGATCATGCGCAGGGCGTGGAAGATGGCCTCGGTCTCGTCGAGCACCTTTTCGTAGCGCTCGGGGGGGAGGCCGCCGGACTCCAGGCCTTCGGCCAGGATGCGCATCGCCTCGCCGACAGGGCGGCCGCGGCGGTAGGCCTCGTTCTCCTTGAGGATCACGTGGTCCAGCGCGGCGAAGATGGAGCCGATCTCGCGCATGTCCTCGTCGCGCCGGTCGCCGGCGATGCTCAGGACGCCGATCCGCCGCCGCGCGTCCATCCGCACCACGAAGTCGATCAGGCCGCGCACCCCGGCCGGGTTGTGCGCGTAGTCCACCACCACCTTGCCACCGCGCACGGGCAGCACGTTCAGCCGCCCCGGCGTCGCGGTGCGCGAGGGGACGAAGGCGCGCAGCGCTTCCGCGATGTTGACGGGCGGGATGGCCTGCGCGTGCGCTACCGCGGTCGCCGCCAGGATGTTCTCGAGCTGGAAGCGCGCGGCGCCACCCATCGTCAGCGGCACGTCCGCGACCGGGACGACGGGGAGCCGCTCCGATCCCAGGCGCAGCACGATGCTCTCCCGCCCATCCTCCGGCTCCACCGTGACGGCGGCGCCGCCGGAGGCCAGGTGCTCGGCCACGGCTGGGTTCTCCTCACCTCTGATCGAGATTAGCACCACGTCGCCGCGGGTGCGGGAGCGCATGGCAAGGACGAGCGGATCGTCGGCGTTGAGCACGGCGTGGCCGCCGGGAGCGACGGCGGCGGCGATCACCGCCTTCACCTCCGCGAGCTGCTCCAGCGTGTGGATGCCGCGCTGGCCCATGTGGTCGGCCGACACGTTGAGCACCACGCCCACGTCGCAGCTTTCGAAGCCCAGACCCGACTTCAGGATGCCGCCGCGCGCCGTTTCCAGCACCGCCACGTCCACGCGCGGATCGGAGAGCACCACGTTGGCGGCAAAGGGGCCCGTGAGGTCGCCCTCCATCAGCAGGACGTCCTGGTAGTAGACGCCGTCCGTGGTGGTGAAGCCGACCCGCCGCCCGGTATGCCGGAAGAGGTGCGCGATCAGGCGCGTAGTCGTCGTCTTCCCGTTGGTCCCCGTGATGGCGATCACCGGGATGCGCGTCTCGCTGCCGGGCGGGTAGAGCATGTCCAGGATGGCGCCGGGCACGTCGCGCGGCGTGCCGACGTCGGGGTCGGTGTGCATCCGGATGCCGGGCGATGCGTTGACCTCGATGATCGCGGCGCAGTTCTCGTCGAAGGGAACGCCCACGTCGTCCGTCAGCACGTCCACCCCCGCGATGTCCAGCCCCACCGCTGCCGCCGCGAACTCGCACAGGGCGCGGTTGCGGGGGTGGATCTCGCCGGTGCGATCGATGGAGGTGCCGCCCGTCGAGATGTTCGCGGTGCCACGAAGCGGCACCGTCTCGCCCGCGGCCGGAACGGAATCCAGCGTGCGGCCGGTGCGCGCCAGGAAGCGCTCCGTCAGGTCGTCCAGCGGGAGCGGGACGAGCGGCGATGCGGGATCGTAGGGGTCGCGCTTGGGATTCCGATTCTCCTCCTCCGCCAGCTCGCGGATGCTGCGCGCCCCATCGCCGACGACATGGGCGGGGACGCGTTCCGAGACGGCCACCACCCGCCCGTCCACCACCACGACGCGGTGGTCGCGCCCGGTGACGAAGCGCTCCACGATCACCCGCGGATGCTCGGCGACAGCGATGGTCCACGCGGCGCGCACGGCGGCCTCGGTGTCCAGCCGGCCTGAGATGCCGCGGCCATCGTTGGCGTCCAGCGGCTTGAGGAGGACGGGGTAGCCCAGCTCCTCCGCAAGCTCGACGGCGTCGTCCAGCGTGGTGACCACCTCGCCCTCGGGCACGGCGAGGCCGATGCGCTCCAGGATCTCCTTGGTGCGGTGCTTGTCCGAGGTGATGTCGGTGGCGATGACGCTGGTGAAGTCCGTCATCGCCGCGTCCAGCCGCCGCAGGTTGCGCCCCAGGCCGAGCTGCACCACGCGGTCGCCCGGCGCCCGGCGCACCGGGATGCCGCGGCGGCGCGCCTCCGCGATCAGCACCGAGCCCGTGGGACCGGGGTGCGAGCGCGCGTACACGTCGCGCAGCTCTCCGACCACTTTGTCCACTATGACGGTTTCGCCGCGGATGCACTCGCGCACCAGGGCGGCGGCTTCGCGCAGGGCTTCGATGCCGAGCGCCTCTTCTTCGAAGCCCAGCGCAAGCACGGCGGGATCGTCGCCGGCGGCGGGGACGATGCGGCAGAAGGCGGGCGGCGAGCCGGCCTGCGCCTGGAGCACCGACGCCACGCGCGCGATCACCTCGGGCCAAGTCGATCCATCGCCCGCCTCTACGGAGGGGAGAACGGTGCGCAGCCGCTCCGCGAAGCCCTCCACCGCCGCGCAGTTCGTCCCCGCGAGCTCGCCCTCCTCCACCTCCGCGACGGCGGCGGGGCCGGGCGCCCACAGGCTGCGGCCGCGCAGGGCACCCACGCCGCG
>DASVVI010000936.1:0-3312 GCA_036386635.1 Longimicrobium sp. | reverse complement strand
CCGAAGAGTCGCTTCCCGTGCGCGAGCACATGGCCACCGCGCGCGATGTGTTCGAGCACATGCGCCTGTCCATGCGCGACCTGCCGCAGGAGGAGTTCCACGTCCTCCTCCTCAACACCCAGAACCAGGTGCTCCGCGACGTGGTGGTGACGCGCGGCACCCTCGACGCGTCGCTGGTGCACCCGCGCGAAGTCTTCCGCCCCGCGCTCGCGGAATCGGCGGCATCGATCATCCTGGTGCACAACCATCCCAGCGGCGAGCCCACCCCCTCCGCCGAGGACCGCGCGGTCACCGTGCAGCTCGCCGAAGCGGGGGAGCTGCTCGGGATTCCCGTGCTCGACCACGTGGTAGTGGGGGAGGGGCGCTACGTCTCCTTCGTGGAGAGCGGGATCCTGGATGGCGCGAGGGCTTCCCCCATGGTGTAGATTGATCGCATGACTACTCTCGTCCCCCGCAGGCCGGCCGGTTCCTTCGCCGCGCGAATTCGCGCGGCGGGGGCCGGCGCGCGCCCGCAAGCCGCCCGAGGGTAGCGCCATGGCCGCCTCCCTCCTCCCCGCCCGCGAGGACGCGGTCGAGCACGCCCGCGCCATCCTGCCGCCGGAGCTGTTCGCGTCGCTGGAGCCGACGCTGGACCGGCTGGACCTGGACCGGATCACGCGCGCCTACGAGTTCTCGGGCGTCGCGCACGCCGGGCAGAAGCGGCACTCCGGCGAGGACTACATCGTCCACTGCGTGGAGGTGGCCCGCATCCTGGCCGACCTGCACCTGGACTCGGTGACCATCGCCAGCGGGCTGATCCACGACGTGGTGGAAGACACCTCCGCCACGCTGCAGGACGTGCACGACGCCTTCGGGGCCGAGGTGGCCACAGTGGTGGACGGGCTCACCAAGATCAGCAAGGTGCAGTTTCGCACCAGCACCGAGCAGCAGGTGGAGAACTTCCGCAAGCTGCTGCTGAGCATGGCGCAGGACGCCCGCGTCATCCTGGTGAAGCTGGCCGACCGCCTCCACAACATGCGCACCCTGGAGCACCTGCGCGAGGAGAAGCGCCGCCGCATCGCGCAGGAGACGCGCGAGATCTACGCGCCGCTCGCGCACCGGCTGGGAGTGGCGCACATCAAGTGGGAGCTGGAAGACCTCTGCTTCAAGTTCCTGGAGCCCGAGCCGTACAAGGAGCTCGCCACCAAGGTGGCCGAGAAGCGTCGCGAGCGCGAAGAGCTGATCGAGCAGATGAGGGAGCCGCTGGAGGGCGACCTGCGCGCCGCGGGGATCGAGTGCGAGGTCACCGGGCGGCCCAAGCACCTCTGGTCGATCCGGCGCAAGATGGCGCTGCGCGAAAAGAGCTACGAGGAGATCTACGACCTGATGGCGGTGCGCGTCATCGTGGACACGGTTACGGACTGCTACCACGCGCTAGGGGTGATCCACAACCGCTGGACGCCGCTCACGGAGCGGTTCCACGACTACATCGCCACGCCCAAGTCCAACATGTACCGCTCGCTCCACACCACCATCTTCGGACCGGGTGGGCGGCTGTACGAGATCCAGATCCGCACGCGCGAGATGCACCGCACGGCGGAGTACGGGATCGCGGCGCACTGGAAGTACAAGGAAGGCCCGCGGGGCGGCGACGACGTGGACTCCACGCTCTCCTGGTTCCGGCAGGTGCTGGAGTGGCAGCAGGAGACGCGCGAGCCGGAGGAGTTCATGGAGTTCCTCCGCATCGACCTCTTCCAGGACGAGATCTTCGTCTTCACCCCCATGGGCGACGTGAAGCAGCTCCCCAAGGGGGCCACGCCCATCGACTTCGCCTTCGCGGTGCACACGCAGGTGGGGCTGCGCTGCAACGGGGCCAAGATCAACGGCAAGATCGTTCCGCTCTCGCGCGAGCTGAAGAACGGCGACACGGTGGAGGTGCTCACCGACCAGAAGCAGCGCCCCTCGCGCGACTGGCTCGCCTTCGTGAAGACGGCGCGCGCGCGCAACAAGATCCGGCAGTGGATCAAGGAAGAGGAGTTCGGTTCTTCGGTGCGGCTGGGCCGCGAGTTCATCGAGCGCGAGATCCGCAAGTCGCGCCGCGAAAAGGTGGGCGACGACCGCTTCGCCGAGGTGGCGAAGAAGCTGGAGTTCGCCGACTCGGACCACCTCTTCGCCGCCCTGGGCCGCGGCGACCTGGGCCCCAGCGCCGTCATCCGCGAGCTGTGGCCGGAGACGGTGGAGGCCGCGCCCGTGCGCCCGCCCTCCGCGTTCGAGCGCCTGGTGTCGCGGGTGCGCGGCGCGGAGCCGGAGCGGGGGCAGGGGGTCAAGATCCAGGGGATCGACAACCTGATGGTGCGCTACTCCCAGTGCTGCCAGCCGGTGCCGGGCGACAAGGTGACGGGCTACGTCACGCGCGGCCGCGGGATCTCGGTGCACCGCATCGACTGCCCCAACATCCTGCAGCTGCGCGACCACCCGGAGCGCCGCACGGAGATCGAGTGGGAGACGGTCGCTGGCGACCGCTTCTTCGTGCGCCTGGTGATGGAGGGAACCGACCGCCGCGGCCTCTTCGCGGACATCGCGAGCACCATTTCGTCCACCAACACCAACATCAAGAGCGCCGACATCACCGCCGACGAGCACGGGATGCACGGCCAGTTCGTGGTGGAGGTCGAGAACCTCACGCACCTCACCCGCGTCATCAACGCGGTGCGCAAGGTCAAGGGCGTCATCAAGGTGGAGCGCCGCGAGCAGATGGAGCTGGCGGGCGAGGGCGAGGGAGAGACGGTGGAGGCGTAGCGCTCGAGCGCGGTGGGTCAGACGTCCGGACGCGGGTGAGTTCTTACGTCCTCCGGGTCGATCATTGAGCGAACCCTCAGATGCAGTGCACTCTGAAGACAGCTCACGTGCGCGTTGAACGATATACTCCCCAGACGCCGCGACTCAACCCAGAAAGTGGTCAGATCCTCTGCGTAGACGCGCTCGCCGCAAAGGCCGCAGACCTGGTAGTACATCACCATGTCTGGCTCGCTCACGTCGGTCTTCGTAATGAGGCCGCCGAACACCGGGTGAGCCTCTCGTGAAAGGGCAGTCGGGGTTCTCCATGGGAAATCTGATCGGAGCTGGAACACAAAGACTTTCGCACACTGCCCGGCGGAGCGATTCCGCCGGGCTTTTCGCTCACCGATACCGGCCGGGGTCTTGCGGATCGGGGGCGCGGGAGCCAGCGTGTGTGGCTCGCGTTCCGTGTGAACTTCGGGGTTTGTTCGGGGTAGCAGGAGGGGCGATCTCGCGCTCCTTCTTCGTGGTCCGCTGACGAGGTAAAATGCCGTT
>DASVVI010000935.1:0-5444 GCA_036386635.1 Longimicrobium sp. | reverse complement strand
CCACGCGAAGCCCACTGAAGTGGGCTCGCCGGCCGCAGCGCTCCCAATTCGTCGTCCCTTGAGCGAAGCGCTTCTCCGGCTTCACCCCGGTGGCGACACGCTGCGACCGTTCGCGCGGGTCCACTGCCGGCGTGTACGAGCCGGCTTCAGCCGCCTTCGCGTCGTTCCAGCCGGGGGATTCATCCCATAGGCGTTAACTTAAGGCCTTAAACTTCTTGATTTCAAGGAGTTGCATCGTCCGCCGTCGGGGCGGCTCTCGGAGTCTACGCCGTACTTCGCGTCCCCGCTCCAGCAGCACGCTGGGCAGGCAGGGGAGCGCGACCACGGCCAGGAACGCGTCGCACGCTTCGCGGAACTCTCGCCAGCGACTCCCCGGCTCCTCCGAGAGGGAACCCCCAGGGGGAAAAAAGACGAGATTCCTCGCCGAGTCGCTCGATCAGCAGCACCGCCAGCAGCTTTGCGTAGATCCAACTTCGCACCGCTTCCGCATCGTGGTTCGGAGCGCTGCCTGCGTCGAAGAGCGACTTCAGGCGTTTGAAGCCGAGTTCCACCTGCCAGCGCGCCCGGTAGAGCTCCAGGATCTCGGCCGCGGAGAGACCGTCCAGCCCGGAAGTCGCCAGCACGAAGATGTACTCCGCCAGCTCGAGTGTCTCCTCCCGGACCGTTCTCCCCTTCTTACGTGCCGTTTTCAGCAGGCGCTCCTTGGCCTGCTGAGCTGCGCTGGCGCTCTTCCGAACAGCGCAGAGCCGCGCGTCGTACTCCTTGCCGCCGGCCTCGAAGCGCACCGGCCACGAGCCCGGCACGTGCTCCACGAGCGAGCGCATCGTGGCGAGGAGGTCCAGCCGCTCACCTTTGGAACTCAGCAGAGGAAAGCTGTTAGAGTTGAGCCGCACCACCACGTCTCCGCCGCGCTCCAGCACGTACGCCACACCCTCGCGGTGACAGTATCCGCGGTCTCCCAGGATGATGTCTCCAGGCTCGACCGGGACCCGCGTGTACGTCTCCCCACCCGAGGAATCCGTGACTTCGGCGAAGTCGCACGTGAGGCTCGGCAGGCCCAGCACGTAGTGGAGCCGCCAGTCCGCAACGCCGCTCCCCGACACCCGCACGTGTGTCGCGTCGACGATCCGCAACCGCCGCCCGGCGGGAACCGCTTCAAGGGACGGCCGCCGCGCGCCCTCGGCAAACACCGCCTCGGCAAGTGCCCGCAGCCACGGACCCGCGCTCCGCATGCGCTTCATCAACGCCACCCTGGAAATCCTGGCCAGGCCTGCGGTCGCCGCCCTCGCGGATGCGTGCTGCAGGGACAGGCCCGAGGCCGCATAGAGGAAGACCAAGCGGAGAAGCACGTCGGCGTCGGGGACCTGCCGGGCCCGCCGGAGAGCGCCCGTTGAGCGGGCGAGCTCTCGCCAGTTGTCGGGAAGGAAGCGGGTGATCACCGCCCACTCTTCCGCAAGGATGTCGGCTCTCATGGAATCCACGATAAGCCGACTTGTTGGCAACTGCAAGGCTTAAGTTAACGCCTATGGGGATTCATCCCCCGGTGATCCGACGCCGGCGATGCGGCCGCGGCGCCGGAACCTGCCCGCCCACACCAAACCCGCCCCCGCAACCCGCGAAGGCGGGTTTCCCGCGTTTGTTGCAGCGGTTTCAACCGCCGGTCCTACCCATCAAGCCCATCCCCATCCCCTCCCCCACTCCTCAATCCACCGCGACCGCGATGTTCGACTGGAGGTTCCAGCGGATGGTGCTCGCGCCGCTGAAGCTGAAGGGGTTGGAGAGGATGTCGCGTCCGCCGTTGGGGCGGGCGAGCAGGCGGTACTGGCCGCCGACCATCGGGCCGCGGTACTGGAGCGTCGCGTTCCGATTGGGCGCCACGCTGCCGAGGAGCTGCCGCGTGCCGCTCACCCCGACCACATACACCGTCAGGTCGCCGGACAGCGTGCCCGTGTTCTCGATCTC
Organism: Longimicrobium sp.; assembly: GCA_036386635.1. Lineage (GTDB taxonomy): Bacteria > Gemmatimonadota > Gemmatimonadetes > Longimicrobiales > Longimicrobiaceae > Longimicrobium. Next base: position 3,482 of record DASVVI010000935.1, on the reverse strand, counting down.
GATCGACACACCGCGCTGGCGTTCGCCCGCCGCACCCGCCTGCCCGCCGCCCGGGGTGCTGGCGCACGCGCCCGCCACCAGGATCATCGCGAAGGCCAGCAGGAAGCGGGGGTCAAGGTACTTCTTCATCGTGCCCTCCTCGAAGCGGATGTGGATCGGTTGTGAACTCGGCCGGTGCGAAACGCGCGCCAGCCTTACCGCGCGGCCCCCAGCGCCACCGCGACCCCGGTGTACAGCGCGCGCCCCGGCCCCGGTTCGTAGAAGCGCCGCCCGAACGCGTTGACCACCACCGAGGCATTGTAGCGCGCATCGAACAGGTTGGTGACCCCGGCCGAGGGCGTCACGCGCGCCCGGCCCACGCGCAGCGCCTCCCAGCCGGCGCGCACGTCCAGCAGCGAGTACGCGGGAGAGCGGAGGGCGCCCGCCCGGTCGTCGTCGCGCACGGGGATCGAGGACACGCGGCGCGCGTCGAGCCCGGCAAAGGGACCGCGGGGGCTCGCCACGTTCAGCGTCCCCTCCCAGCGGTGCGGCGCGATCCCGGGAACGCGGATGCCCTCCAGGTCCACCGCCGCGCTGCCGGTCCCAACCACGTACTCGGAGAAGCGCGCGTCGGTGTAGCTGTACGCCGCGCGCGCGGTGACGCCGGGGCGTGGCGCGAGGGCGGCGCTCACCTCCGCGCCGCGGCGCCGCGAGCGGCCGGCGTTGCGGAAGAAGGTGCGGTCAGGCGCCTCGGGGACCTGGAAGCCGATCAGCTCGCCGCGGATGCGCGCGTCGTACACGGCGGCCTCCACCCGCAGCGGCCCCGCCTGCGCCTTGCTCCCCAGCTCGTACGAGTCCGTCACCTGTGGCCCGAGCTCGGGGTTGAAGCCGCCTGCCCCGCCCGGCCGGTTCGCCAGCTCGGTGGTGGTGGGGGTCTCGAAGGCGTGCGCGTAGTTGGCGTACACGTTCACTCCGCGCAGCGCAGTCACGGACAGCCCCAGCGTCGGACTCCAGTGCCCGAGCGTGCGAGATCCCGAGTCGTCGGGGTTGGTGGCGCTCACCAGCCGGTCGTCGGCCGAGAAGCGGAATCCGTCGTGGCGGAGGGCGCCCAGCACGTCTACCCGGCCCCCGAGCGACAGGGTAGCGAGGGCGAAGGCGGCGCGCGACCGCACCCGCTCCCGCTGGTCCAGGAGGAGGGCGCCGCGTGCGCCGGCCTGGTTGGCGTGGTTGCGGCGGTCGTCGCGCTGCAGCTCCGTCTCGGCGCCGGCCGTCCAGCGCAGCGATGTGACGCCGCTCCCCGTGCGCCCCGAGACCGACGCGCGGATGCCGCCCACGCGCCGGTCCAGATCGATGATGCGGTCGGGAATGGGGTTGTCCAGCGAGCGCGTGAGCCCGTATGCCGCCACCTCCAGCGCACCCGCGCCCAGCGCATGCTCCCAGGTGGCGCCCACCTGGCCGTGGCGCCCCTCCTCGCCGGTGCGCTGCGCCACGTTGCGGGCGAAGGCCTGCGTGCGGTCCACGCGCAGGAGCGAGTCGCTGAGGGAGCCGGGGTTCAGCGCGTCATAGCGCACGAAGCGCCCGGTGAGGCGCAGCTCGTCGCCGCCGCGGCGGTACGCCAGGACGCCGCCGCCCAGCACGTTCTCCGCCGACGCGTGGGTGCGGTAGCCGTCGTAGGCGAGACGCGATGCGTCGGCCTGGTAGCGGAAGCGCCCCGCCGCGCCCCCCACGCTCCCCTGCGTGCGCAGGAGGCCGTCGCTCCCGGCCAGCACGCGCCCCTCGGCCACCAGCGGCCCGTCGACGGGGCGGAGCGTCGAGAGGCGGATCACGCCGCCGGACGCGTTCCCGTACAGCGCCGCCGCCGGCCCGCGGATCACCTCGGCGGAGCCCAGCGTGGCGGGATCGACGTGGTTGAGAGTCGTCTGCCCGTCCGGCATCGTGGCGGGGACGCCGTCCACCAGCACGCGCACGCCGCGCACCCCGAACTGCGCCCGCGCGCCGAACCCGCGGATGGAGATGCGCTCGCCGAGCGCGTAGTTGAAGCGGTTGTCCACCTGCACGCCCGGGATCGCCACCAGCGTCTCGTTGAGCGCCAGCCCCGGCCGCGCGCGCGTCAGCTCGGGCCCAGCCACCGCGCTCACCGCATACGGCGCGCGGACCAGAGGGAGCGGCACGCGCAGCACGCGCACCGCCAGCGTGTCCAGCGCCACCGGAACCGTGTCGCGCGGGGTCTCCTGCGCCTCCAGCGTTGGGCAAACCGCGGCGCACACCAGCGGCAGCGCGCGGCGAATCATCGAAAGCATTTATACCTGGACGAAAGAAACGGCCGGACGACATTCGTCCGGCCGTACGTCCGCAATCTTCGGGCAAAGCCGCGCGCCTGCCGTATCAACGACGCTGCGGTTGGGGAACTGGAGGGGAAAATTCCGAAACGTCGAGGATCTCTGCGGTAGTCCCCTGAATGCGGTGGAGCGTGGTCTGCCGTGCGCCGGGGTCCTTCAGCGTGGACAGAATCGAGTCCAGGCGCGCGGCAATGGCGCTTGCCGGAGGCCTTACGCCCGGCCTAAGCCCAATTGGAACGAATTTGGCCCCACCCTGGGGAGCACCGGCGCGGCGCCGGAGAATCGAGAGTGCCTCGTACAGCGTGTGAGCGTTCGCGTGGGCCCGATTCAGGAGGATGAGCTTCGTGTTTCCGCCGCTCGGATCCTGGAGGAAAACGATCGCGTGAAGCGGAACCGCTGCCGGGTTAGTCGGCGAAAACGCCGGATACTCACTCGTGAGTATGATCGTCGCGGGCAGCGATTGGCCTCCCGGAGCAACGCCTCTGGATTGCGCTGCGGAAGTACCCGCTGCCAGGAGCGACAGGAGCAGAGCGAACATCTGAATGCGCATGGCCACCATGAACGAATTAGGTTAGGGATAACGCGCGATCACCGTCACGCGCACCAAAGAACGGTATAGTCGAAGACTTCCCCGGTGTCCAACCAGTACCAGTACTTCACGCGACAGTACGTTCCCTGGGGAGGTTCATCGAGGCAGTCCCAGCAATCTCCGCCACCACCACCACCACCACCATCCGCCGGGTGATTCTCCTCACGTGGGCATCGTACCCTGTCCCCTTCTGCAACGCCTGACCCGCCGTCGGGGCACGGCGCTGGTGGGCAGTTGGCGACCGTTTTATCTGGTGCGGATGCATCGACGTTTTTCCGCCAGATCGTGATGATCGCGCCGTCCTTGTTGCCGATCACGCGAACTCCACCGTTCCCGTGCAGCCGAGCCTTGCCGGTGATACCGCATGTGTGGTTGAGGGTGCTGATCGTAGCAACAAGATCCTTGTGCTCGAAAAGCGGCACCACGCCGTTGTAGGCGAAGGAATCACTGCCGTTGTTCAGCGACGCTCCGTTGCTGTTGGAACGAACTTCAACGTCCAACGTCAAGCTCACGTCAGTGAGCATGCGGATATTGACGGCGCCACGCCCTGTGAATGAACTCATGTCGCTACTGAA
>DASVVI010000934.1:0-1708 GCA_036386635.1 Longimicrobium sp. | reverse complement strand
GGCGTGCGCCAGGAGGCGCTCGATCTGCTCCTCGGACACCGTCTCGGGCCGCCCGGACGCGACGACGGCGCGCAGGGCGGCGTGCTCGTCCATGCCGCTCATCCGGCCCCCCCGCGCAGTCCGCCCAGCGTAGCGCGGAGCTTGGAGAAGGCGAGCCGCACTCGCGTCTTTACCGTACCGAGCGGAATCCCCAGCCGCTCCGCGATCTCCGCCTGGGTGAGCCCCTCGAAGTAGGTCATCCGCACCACCCGCTCCTGCTCTTCGGGGAGGCGGCTCATGGCCTTGTGGACCGCCTGCCGGTCCTCGCCCGTCTCCACCTCCTGGAGCGGCGACGCCGCCGCGATCGTCCCCTCGTCCAGCACGAACTGGCTGCGCATCTCGTCGTGGCGAGTGCGCCTCCCCTCGGAGCGGCGCATGGTGAGGGCGTGGCTGCGTGCAATGATCACGATCCAGGCCGCCACGCTGCCCCGCTCCACATCGTATCGAGCCGCATCCTTCCAGATCTGTGTAAAGGTTCTCGCCACCACGTCATCCGCCCCGTCGCTCGCGCCCATCACGTGCGCCGCGATGGAATATACGCGATCGGCCCAGCGGTCGTAGAGGGCGGCCAGCGCGATCTCGTCCCCGCGCACGACACGGCCGACCAGGAGACGGTCTGTCTCCGGGTCGGCCGCGGGTCCCTCTTCCGGACGGGGCTTCAGGGTCATCACGCGGCGAGGTCGGGGTGCGGGAAGGCGGGTGCGTCCCGGCCTCCTCCGCATCCCTCGCGCCACGCCGTGCAAACTGTCCATTCTCACCGGTGTGTGCAGGAAGCGACGTCCGACTGGAAGTGCTACGTCGCCACCCGCGCCACGGGATTCATCCGCCGCGCCGCCGCTGCATCAGCGGAAGCCGGAGATGGGCACGTTGATTCCGGCCGTGAGGCGGAAGGCGTCGTAGTCCTCCACCATGGTCCACCGGCCCTCGACGAAGGGGCGCACGCTGGTGTTGCGGATGCGCCCGCTCTCCAGCCCCAGGATCAGGTTGAGGCCGGCCTCTGTGTCGCTGTCGTCCTCGAGCTCGAAGTCGCGGTTGAGGAAGGCCGCGCCGACGCCGCCGTAGAGCCCGCCGAGCGCCGCGGGGCGCAGCAGGAGGTCGGCGTTGATCTGCCACTCGGTGGGCGAGTCGTTGAAGAAGACGTCCGCGCTCGGCGCGAGCGCCAGCCCGGGCGCCAGCGGCACGCGCAGCTGGGCGCCGGCGGTGCCCACGTCCTCGTCGAAGTCGTAGCCGCCGCGCACGCCGAACTGCGCGGGGTCGCCACGGCCGCCCCACACGATGATGGTGCGGCTCCTCTCGCGCTCGTGCTCGCGGCGGCGCTCGGCCTCGCGGCGGCGCTCCCGTTCGCGCTCGCGTTCCCTTTCGCGGTCGCGCTCGCACTCCACGCGGCGGCCGTCGCGCCAGACGTAGCAGCGCGTCTGGGCGGCTGCATCGGCAGCGGTGCCCAGGGCGAGCAGCGCGGCCAGCAGGCAAACGTTCTTTCGCAGCATCCCAACCTCCCTCTATGGATGAATTTCCCCGATGCGCTCCATCGCACACGGGCTTCACAGGGGTTGGATGCTGCGAATCGCAAATGGGTTGGATGGCACAAGAAACTGCAACTGCATGGCCTCACGCAGAGGCGCAGAGACGCAGGAGAGAACTCCGCCCTCTCTTCTGCGTCTCTGCGCCT
>DASVVI010000933.1:0-6966 GCA_036386635.1 Longimicrobium sp. | reverse complement strand
CCTGCTGCTGCGCGAGCGCGTCGCCCGCACCGAGGCCGAGGCCGCGTCGCGCGCCAAGACCGACTTCCTGGCCGTCGTCTCGCACGAGCTCAAGACGCCGCTCAACGCCATCACCGGCTTCGCCGACCTGCTGCACGACGGCGACGCGGGGGTGATGAGCGACGTGCAGAGCCGCCACGTGGAGCGCATCCAGGCGGCATCGCGCCAGCTCCTGCAGCTGATCGACGAGCTGCTCTCCTACACGCGCATGGAGAGCGGCCCCGAGGCGCCCCAGCTTCAGCCGGTGGACGTGAACGCCGCCCTGCGCTACGCCGCCGCCGAGGCGCAGCCCGCCGCCCGCGCCAAGGGGCTGACGCTCCGGGTGGAGGAGGGGGAGGAGCTGTGCATGGCACTCACCGACCCGGCCCGTCTGCGGCGCCTCCTCCAGACGCTCTTCTCCAACGCCGTGAAGTTCACCGAGTCCGGCGAGGTGCGGGTGGAGGCGCGCCGCGAGCACTCGATGCTGGCCATCGCCATCACCGACACGGGGATCGGGATCGCGCAGGAGCACATGGAGCGCATCTGGGAGCCGTTCTGGCAGGTGGAGCACCCCCTCGTTCGCCGCGCGGGTGGCACCGGCCTGGGGCTGAGCGTCGCGCGCCGTCTGGTGGAGCTGATGGGCGGCGACATCGAGGTGCAGAGCGAGCCCGGAGCCGGGACGACGTTCACCGTGCGGTTGCCCGTGCACGAGGGGTAGAGCGGCCGGCATCGGTGTGCGGTGCGTGGATGCGGCGCGTGGTCGGGCACGGGCAGCCACGTGGGGCGGCCCCTACGGGTTCGTTCTCGAGGGCAGACGATTAGGTCAGGCCGAAGGCGCCAGGACGAGCGATCGATGTGCAAAGCCCCCTCTCTCGATAACGTGAGGGCGCAGCCCTCTCCTGTTATCGGGAGAGGGGGCAGGCGAGTGTAACGAGCCGGGGGTGAGGGCCCCCCACCCCTCCAAAACCCTTGACATCGCACGGGTTTGCGTGCACCGTGTGCACCGTCCGTTCCCCACGGGCGCGTGCTTTCCCCTCCCGCCGTACGCCCCGTCTTCCCCGCAGACCCCAAGAGGTTACAGCGATGACCTTTCCCACGACATTCCGCCGTCTTTCCGTTCTCGTGCTGGGCGCCGCGCTGGCCGCGTGCGGCGGCGGTGACGACTCCGAGGCAGGCGCCACTCCCGAAGACGTCGATCAGGAAACCTCCGTCGCGGTGACCGAGAAGGAGGAGGCGTCGTTCAAGGCGCCGGCCGACAGCTCGCTGACGCCGCAGCAGGTGGAGGCGTACCTCAAGACGAGCCTCCTGCAGTTCGACCTGGTGCGCAAGGAAGCGGGCGGCATGCAGCGGATGGAGGAGCGCGCCAAGGGCGGAGGGGTGATGGCCGGGCTGCGCAACATGAGCGACGCCGCCGGGATGATGGACCGCATCGGCGGGAGCTACGTCCGCTCGGCACGCACGCTCAAGTACAACCCGGCCGAGATGGAGTACGTGCGCGAGCGGATGGGCGAGATCGGCGGCTTCCTGACGCTGAAGCCAGGGCTCGAGGGCCAGCTCCAGTCCGCGCAGCAGATGCGCCAGCAGGCGAACGAGCTGCGCGCGCAAATGGCCTCGGGCCAGCTCCAGGGCTACACCGAGGAGAACATCAAGGCGATCGAGGAACAGGCCGCCGAGATGGAGCGCGGCGCCAAGGAGCAGATGGGAACCAGATCCGCCGTGGGCCGCAACCTCGAGGTGCTGCGCCGCGCCCGCCCCGCCGTCACCGAGGAGATGTGGGCCACGGTGGGCTTCGCGGGCGGCAGCGCGGGGCTCCTCGGGCTGAGCGGCCTCGCGAACCCGCAGGACACGACCGCGCAGCGGCAGCTCAACGACTGGCGCCGCGTCTACACCGACGCCCTCGCCAACCGCGTCTCCCCCGGCATGGAGAAGAAGCCCGCCGCGGCTCCGGCGCCGGCGCAGTAAAGCATCACAAAGAGAGCACAAAGACGAACGGAAAGGCGCGGAGAACGCCTTTCCGTTCGTCTTTTCGTACCCCTCTGTGGCTCTGTGTGAGGCCTTCAGCTCTCGGCGTGATGCGCGAGGTACAGTGTGAAGGCCGCACCGCCGCCATCTACGTTGTGCGCGGTAAGGTCGCCGCCCATCGCGCGAGCCAGGCGCCGCGCGATGGCGAGGCCCAGGCCGGTGCCCGGCTCGCGCTTCCCCTTGCCGCCCGTCTGGAGCTGAAAGAACTCCTCGAACACCGCCTCCTCGCTCCCGCCCGGCAGCCCCGGCCCGGTGTCGCGCACCTCGATCCACCCCCGCTCGCCATCCACACCCGCGGAAACCGCGACCTCGCCGCTCTCGGTGAACTTGACCGCGTTGGAGAGCAGGTTCACCAGGATCTGCCGCACGCGCGGCTCGTCGGCCGAGACCACGACGTCCGACGGATCCGCGAAACGCACGCGCAGCCCCTTGGCCGTGGCCTGCGGCTCCACTGTTGAGATAGCTCCTTCCAGCAGCTCGCCCAGGGGGATCGGCTGGAGCTGGAACTCCATGCGGCCGGCATCCAGCTTGGCCAGGTCCAGGATGTCGTTGACGAGCTGCGACAGGTGGCCGGAGACCTGGCAGATGCGCCCCATCATCTCCTGCTGCCGCTCGGTGAGCTCGCCCACGATGCCGTCCTGCAGGAGCTCGCTGTACCCGACGATGGCGGTGATGGGGGTGCGTAGGTCGTGGCTCATGGCGGAGAAGAAGCGGTCGCGCCGCACGGCCGCGTCGCGCATCTCGGCGTAGCGCGCGGCGCCGGCCAGCGCCACCGCGGTCTGCTCCGCGAGCGCCTCCACCAGCGCCGTGCCGCCGGGGGGGACGTCGCCATCGATCCACCCCACCACCAGCGCCGCCGGCTCGCCGCGCGGGCGCATGGGCACCGCCACCGCCGCCAGCTCGCCCCCCGCCGACGCCGTGCGCCCCCCGCGCCGCGCCGTCTCCAGCAGCGCGCGCAGCGCCGGGGCGTGCTCGGACTCTGCCGCCGCCCACCACTCGCGCGGCTCCTCGCCAGGAAGCAAGAGGAGCGCGGCGTCCGCACCCATCAGCTCGGGGAGGCGGCGGCAGACGGCCGCCCAGATCTCCTCGGGCTCCACCGACGCGGCGGTCTCCACGGCCAGCCGGCGCAGCAGGTCCAGCTCGCGGATGCGGCGGTCGGTGGGTGCGGCGGCGAGGGGTGTGTCGATGGCCATTCGGCTGCGAGACGGGTGCGGCACGGGCGCGGCGCGACGGGGCGGAGGTGCCCGGCGCGGGACGCGGGTGTATGTTTTGCGCGGGCGCACCGCCCACGCACCCGCGGCCAGTGCCCGCCGCGGGGCTCGATACGGTTCCGAAGACCAGGGATTCAACGCCGATGACGCTCCCCCCGCTCCGCCTCCGCAAGGACGAAGACCGCAGGCTACGTGCCGGGCACCTGTGGGTGTTCAGCAACGAGGTGGATGTGGTTGCCACGCCGCTGGTTGCGTTCCAGCCCGGCGACCTGGCCGAGGTGCAGGACGCGCGCGGCGCGCCGCTGGGCGTGGGCTACGTCAACCCGCGCTCGCTGATCGCCGTGCGCATGGTGAGCCGCGACCGCAACGCGCAGCTCGACCGCGCCTTCCTGCGCGGCCGCATCCGCCGTGCGGTCGCGCTGCGCGACACCGTCTTCGGCACCCCCTTCTACCGCGCCGTCTTCGGGGAGAGCGACGGGCTCCCCGGGCTGGTGGTGGACCGCTTCGGCGACCGCCTCGTAGTCCAGATCACCACGGCCGGCATGGAGCGCGTGCGCGACGAGATCGTGGAAGCGCTCCGCGACGAGCTCTCCCCCGCCGGCATCCTGCTTCGCAACGACGTGGGCGGGCGCGAGCTGGAGGGCTTGCCGTCGTACGTGGAGACCGCGTGGGGCGAGGTCCCCGACGTGCTGCCGCTGGAGGAGAACGGCGTGAAGTTCGAGGCGCCCGTCGCGGGGCAGAAGACGGGCTGGTTCTACGACCACCGGATGAACCGCGCGCGCTTGGCATCGTACGTCCGCGGCGGGCGCGTGCTCGACGTCTTCTCGTACGTGGGCGGATGGGGCGTCCAGGCCGCCGCCGCCGGCGCGGATGCGGTCGTGTGCGTCGACGCATCCGCCCCCGCGCTGGAGATGGTCGCCCGCAACGCCGCCCTCAACGGCGTGGAAGACCGGGTCTCGTCCATCCGCGGCGACGCCTTCGACGTGCTGCGCCAGCTCGCGGCGGACGGGGAGCGCTTCGACACGGTGGTGCTGGACCCGCCGGCCTTCATCAAGCGCAAGAAGGACATCAAGCAGGGCGAGGAAGCCTATCGCCGCCTCAACACGCTCGCGCTGGACGTCCTGAAGCAGGATGGCATCCTGGTGTCGGCGTCGTGCTCGTACCACCTGCCGCGCGCGTCGCTGCAGGATGCCGTGCTGCGCGCCGGTCGGCGGCAGGGGCGGTCGCTGCAGGTGGTGGAGCAGGGGCACCAGGGCCCGGACCACCCGGTGCACCCCGCCATCCCCGAGACGGCATACCTCAAGGCTTTCTTCGTGCGCGTCGGATAGCCCCTGGCATGGCGCGTGCGAATTGGCGCGCACCAACCTGACGGCGCGCACCGGACGCCGGCCTGCCCCCGTACCCCCCTGGAGGTCGAGATGGCGGACATCAACGTCGAGCGGAAGCGCAGCGGACCCAACTTTCTCCCGTGGCTCCTGGGCCTCGTCCTCCTCGCCGCGCTGATCTGGGGCGCCATGCGCCTCATGGGCAACGACGACGACGAGACCACCACCACCACCACGACGGAGAGCACGACCACGACCCCGTCGCCCTGAGGGGGCGGGCCCCCACCGCGGGCCCCCACCCCCGCTCGTCACCTCGCGGCCCCTCCCCCAAAACTGCCTGGGGGAGGGGCGGTTGCATAGATCTCTGCGCGTCGCTCACATCCTGTACGGGCGCGACGCTCCGCCGCCGCACCGTGACCCATTCCGCGCGACGATGCCCGGTAGGGGCGGACCTGCGTGTCCGCCCACCCTCGCCCCCGCCCCGATCTGCGCCCGTCGAACCGGATCCTCGTAGGGGCCGCCCCACGTGGCTGCCCGTGCCATCCCCCGCACCGCCCCCGCCGATGGGATCGAAAAACGAAAAAGGCGCGGACCCCTGTCCGCGCCTCCTTCTGCGTCTCTGCGCCTCTGCGTGAGCCCCGGCGGTCTACCGGCTGAGCCCCACCGTCACGCCAACGTGGAAGCTAAGCATGTCCGTGTCGCTGCGCGTCGGGAAGAGCGTGACGGAGCCGTCGGGGTTGTCGACGATGTCACCCTCGCGCAGGTACTCGGCGCGGCCGGCGTTGCGGTAGGTGGCGCCCAGATCCAGCGAGATCGGCGCCGGTCCCCGGCGCAGCGGGATGTACAGCCCCGCGCCGCCGCCGTACGCAAAAGTCACGTCGTCGAAGTTGGTCGTGCTGGCGAACGGCTCACCGCTGGCGCTCCCCTCCAGCGACGACGAAGTGAAGAGGTACGAGACCCCCACGAACCCGTGCGCGTACGGCCGCAGCGTTCCGTTCGGCGTGCCGACCTGCGGACCTACGCCCAGGAAAGCGACGTTGTTCGTCGTCACCAGGTCGGCCAGGATGCGCCCACCCACCGTGGGACTGAGGAGCACGCGCTGCCGCTCGTAGCCATAGGTGATCGCCTCGCCGTCCACGCGGATGCCGATCAGCCCGTCGCGGTCCAGCCGGTGGATGTAGTGCACGTTCCCGCCGAAGCCCGATTCCACGAACTCACCGAACTCGCCCTGCGGCCTGGCGAGCTCCAGCCGTCCGCCAAGGTAGCCGCCGGTCGGCCGGCGCGGGCCCCACTCTTCTTCGCGGTCGTAGTCGGGGTCGTCGCAGTCGTGGCGGCAGTGCTGGGCGTTGGCGGAAGCGGGGAAAGCGAGTACCGCGGCGAACAGCAGTGCGAGGATGGAGTGGCGCGAGCGCATGGTGCCTCTGAGGGTCGTACGGTGGATGAATCCGGTGCCGCATCTCCATAGGGCAACGCGGGTGCCGGAATGCGCCATTTGCGCAACCGATTGCGGCGATTCATCTTGCCCGCCGAGCAGCCGAAACGGCTCCGCGCGGCTGACCCACACGGAGGACAGTGTGACACACCGCGCGATGACGAAACGCACCCGAACCCATACCCCACGAGGGACGCGATGGCGGTCGAGATCACCGGCAGCTACGCCGGCAACCTGAAGACGGAGCTGCGCCACACCCCCTCCGGCGCGCAGCTGATGACCGCCGCCCCGCGCGACAACATGGGCGACGGCTCATCGTTCTCCCCCACGGACCTGCTGGCGGCATCGCTGGGCTCGTGCATGGTGACCACGATGGCCATCATTGCGCAGCGCGAGGGGATCCCCTTCGACTCCGCCGAGTTCGTCGCCGTCAAGCACATGCGCGCCGACCCGCGCCGCGTGGACGCGATCCCGGTGCGCATCCGCATGCCCGCGGCCCTGACCCCCGAGCAGCGCGCCCGCCTGGAGCGCGCCGCGCACGAGTGCCCCGTCAGCCGCTCGCTGCTGCCGGAGATCAGGAAAGAGGTGGAGTTCGAGTACGCGGACTAGAGGAACGGAAGTCGGATATCCGGCAGAGCTCCCCGGATGCTTTGGCGGCAATCGTTTGTTCGCCTAGAACATTGCACCATCCGCCAACCCTCCAGCTACCGAGTGCGCGTGCCCGGCTGAATTCCGTCGTTCAGCAGGCTGAGCTGCTGCTGGTACACGTACAGCCGATCGCGAGAACGCCCGGTAATCTCCCGGATGATTCCCAGCTGCTCCAGTCTCTGCAACGCGTTGCGGACGTTCTGCCAACTCATTTCGAGCTGTTTCGCCGCGCGCGGAATCGAGATGATTACGCTCTGCCGCAGATACTCGTAAAGCTGGAGAGTAGAGCCCGCGGCGCGCCCGAGCATCA
>DASVVI010000932.1:0-5824 GCA_036386635.1 Longimicrobium sp. | reverse complement strand
GCGGACTTCGGGCTGCGCATCTTCAACCCGGACGGCACGGAGGCGGAGAAGAGCGGCAACGGGCTGCGCATTTTCGCCGCGTACCTGCTGGAGCGCGGCGAGGCCAGCGTCGGCGTGCCGTTCAGCGTGGAGACGCCCGGCGGCATCGTGGGCATGACCGTCGTGGGCGCGATGGGCGGCGGGGTGCTGATGGTGGAGGCGGAGATGGGGACGGCCGCGTTCCGCAGCACGGACGTGGGGCTCGCGGGCGACGAGCGCGAGGTGGACAACGAGGCGCTGGAGCTGGAAGCGGGCGACGCCGTGCTCATCAACACCGTCTCCATCGGCAACCCGCACTGCGTGGTCTTCATGGACGAGGTGGACGTGGAGGACCTACGCCGCCGCGCCCCGCAGATCTCCACGCACCCCGCGTTCGCGCGCGGCACCAACGTGCAGTTCGCCGTCCCCGTGGAGGCGGGCGCGGTGGAGGCGTGGGTCTGGGAGCGCGGGGCGGGGGAGACGCGCGCATCCGGCTCCAGCGCCTGCGCCGTCGCCGCCGCCGCCGTGAGACGCGGGATGGTCACCGAGCGCGGCGTGGAGGTGCGGATGCCCGGCGGATCGCTGCACGTGGAGGTGCGCGACGACTTCTCGCTGCTGCTGCGCGGTCCAGTCGAGGGCGTGTACCGCGGGACGCTCGGCGAGGGGATGGTGGCGCGGCTGCGGGAGCTGTCATGGGGTTAGCGAAGCGCATCATCCCCTGCCTGGACGTGAAGGAGGGGCGGGTGGTGAAGGGGATCCAGTTCGAGGGGCTGCGCGATGCCGGCGACCCGGTGGAGCAGGCGATGCGCTACGACGCCGAGCGCGCAGACGAGCTCTGCTTCCTGGACATCACCGCGTCGCACGAGGGGCGCTCCTCGATGCTGGAGGTGATCCGCCGCACCGCCGAGTCGATCTTCATCCCCTTCACCGTAGGCGGCGGCGTGCGCTCGGTGGAGGACTTCGTCGCCATCCTCGGCGCCGGGGCGGACAAGGTGTCGGTGAACACGGCGGCGCTGGAGGACCCGGCGCTGGTGGCGCGCGCGGCGGAGCACTTCGGCTCGCAGTGCGTGGTGGTGGCGATCGACGCGCGGAGCAGCGAGTCTTCGGAGAGCGGCTACGAGGTCTTCACCCACGGCGGGCGCCGCGCGGCAGGGATCGACGCGGTGGAGTGGGCTCGGCGCGTGGAGTCGCTGGGCGCGGGGGAGATCCTGCTGACCTCGATGGACCGCGACGGCACGCGCGACGGCTACGACCTGGAGCTGCTGCGCGCGGTGAGCGGCGCGGTGCGGATTCCGGTGATCGCGTCGGGAGGCGCGGGGGCGCTGGAGCACCTGGACGCGGGGCTCGCGGCGGGGGCGCACGCGGTGCTGGCGGCCTCCATCTTCCACTTCGGCGAGTACACCCTGGGCGAGGCGCGGCGCTACCTTGCGGCGCGCGGGCACGCAGTTCGCGAATAGAACGGGCGCGCTGCCACGAACCTTGCAGGAGCGCCGCCGATCCGCGTGCGCGGAAGGGTGCAGAGCTGACAGTCGCGGCCCGTGAGCCGCTCATCGAGGGAGATTGCCGTGACGGAAACGAGATGGTTCTGGAAGGCGCCCGCCGCCGCTCTCCTGGTTGCGGCGCTTGCCGCATGCGGTGGCGACGACGCCGGGAAGGGGGGCGAGGCGAAGGGGAAGGCGGGCACCGCCGCCAAGGGCGGCACCGGGGACACGGCGGCGGCCGCGCAAGCCGCGGGTCCGCCCCCGCAGTTCAAGATGGGGAACACGGCGGCGCAGGCGCAGCAGTGCCTGGAGCAGCGGCAGCAGCGCATGGCCGCCGCGGCCAACGCCCTCAAGGCGGACTCCACCGCCAAGTCTCCGCCCGCCGGGAAGCACCCCGGCTTCGCGGTGGAGAAGGGGTGGTATCCCAAGATGCCGGCGTTCAGGGACGGCGCCATCCTCCCCTGTAACCGGGTGGTGGTCTACTATGGCAACCCGGCCTCCAAGAAGATGGGCGCCCTCGGCGAGTACCCGCGCGACGAGATGCTCGCGCGGCTTACGCGCCAGGTGGCCCAGTGGAAGGAAGCCGATCCCAACACGCCCGTCATCCCGGGCCTGCACCTGATCGCCGTGGTGGCGCAGGGCGATCCCGGCCCGTCCGGCAAGTACCGCACGCAGGTCCGCGACGCGGTGGTGGACTCCATCCACAAGATGGCGCAGTCCGTCGGCGGCGTCCTGTTCGTGGACGTCCAGGTGGGCCAGGACGACATCCGCAACATCATGCCGCGCTTCGACACCATCCTGCGGCAGCCGGACGTGCACTTCGCGGTGGACCCGGAGTTCTACATGCGCGGCGGGGTGAAGCCCGGCGCCAAGATCGGGACGATGTACGCGGCGGACATCAACTGGGTGATGGACCGGCTGACGCGGATCGTGCGGGAGAACAACCTGCCGCCCAAGATGCTGATCATCCACCGCTTCACCCGCGGCATGGTTCCGGACGTGCAGGGCGTCCGCCTGCGCCCGGAAGTGCAGCTGGTGCTGCACATGGACGGCTGGGGCGCGCCGTGGCTGAAGTACGACTCGTACCGCGACTACGTGGTGGCGTATCCGGCCCAGTTCACCGGGTGGAAGAACTTCTACCACAACGACACCAAGAAGGGCGACCCGCTGACCTCGCCGCGGGACCTCCTGCAGCTCTGGCCGGAGCCGCTGTACATCCAGTACCAGTAGCCCTCACCCCCAGCGTCGCTCCGCGACGCATCCCCCTCCCCCAAAACTGCCTGGGGGAGGGGGAGTTTGTTTCTGGAAGCGCACTAACGCACTAACGCACTCACGCACTGCAGTTCACCACGCGATGCCGTAGTCCTCGCCGTGGATGCTGGAGCCGCCCCAGAACGTGCCGTGCGCGCGGTCGAAGAAGATGCCGTTGATGGGGCCGGAGGTGATCTTTTCAAAGGTGAGATCGTAGCCCATGCGCTGGAGCTGGGCGCGGACCTCGGGGGGCGTGTTCTCGGCCAGGAGGATGCGGCCGGGGCGCGACTCGTGGCCGCCGAACGAGGCGCGCAGCTGGAACGAGTTGATGTTGGGCGCCTCGGCCGCCTCCTGCGCGTTCATCCCCCATTCCACCACGTTCAGGAAGTACTGCAGGAGGTTCTGGTCCTGGCTGTCGCCGCCCTGCACTGCGAAGGACAGGAACGGCTTGCCGTCCTTGAGCGCCAGCGTGGGGGTGAGCGTCACGCGCGGCTGCTGGCCGGGGCGCAGGACGTTGAACGGCCCCTCGGCGGGGTCCAGCACGAAGCTCTGCATCCGCTGGCTGAGCCCCACGCCGGTGTGGCCCGCGATCACCGCCGGCACCCACCCGCCGCTCGGCGTCACCGACACGACCCACCCCTCCTCGTCGGCGGTCTGGATGGAGGTGGTGCCGAGGTAGAAGCTCTCCTCGAAGGGGAGCGACGCGCGCGGCGGGGCGGAGACGCTGTCCCCCGTGGGGCGGCGCGTGCCCCACTCGCGCAGCTCGCGCGCGAACGGGTTGCGGCCGTTCTGGAAGGGGTACGGGTCGCCGGGGCCGATCCGCGGATCGTTGCGCTCCGGGTTGAAGAGGCGGCTCCGCTGGCGCGCGTACTCCTTGGAGAGCAGCCCCTCGAGCGGCTCCTCGGGCGGGAACGCCGGGTCGCCGTAGTAGAAGTCGCGGTCCGCGAAGGCGAGGCTCATCGCCTGGTACAGCGTGTGGATGTAGCGCGGCGAGTTGTACCCCATCGACTTGAGGTCGAAGTTCTCCAGGATGTTGAGCGCCTGGAGCATCGCCGGGCCCTGCGTCCAGGTGGTCAGCTTGTAGACCTGTATCCCCTTGTAGTCGGTAGAGACCGGCTCCTCGATGCGCACGCGCCAGCGGTCGAGGTCCTGCAGGGTGATCAGCCCGCCTTCCTCCTGGACGCCGCGCACCAGCTCGCGCGCGATGTCGCCGCGGTAGAAGCGCTCGTACGCGGCCAGGATCGCCTCCTTGCGGCTGCGCCCCTGCCGCAGCGCCGTCTGCTCCGCCTCCACCAGCTTGCGCAGCGTGGCGGCCAGCTCCGCCTGCCGAAAGATCTCGCCGGCCTGCGGCGCCTCGCGCGCCTCGCCCGCGTGCGGAAGCATCACGGAGCGCGAGTAGCGCCACTGGCGGATCTGCTCCTTGTTGCGCTCGATGCTGTTGGCGGTCTGCGCCTCGATGGGGTACCCGTCCGCCATCTGGATGGCGGGCGCGAGCACGTCGGACAGCGACAGCTTCCCGTACTCGGCGAGCATTACCAGCAACCCGCCGGGCGTCCCCGGCGTGACGGCGGCGAGCGGGCCGTACTCGGGCGGGTACGCCATGTTGCGGGCGCGGAAGAACGCGGGTGTGGCGCCGGTTGGGGCCACGCCCAGGGCGTTGATCCCGATCACTCTGCCCGTGTGCGGGTTGTAGATGAGCGCCTGCGTCTCACCGCCCCAGCTCAGCACGTCCCACATGGTGGAGGTGGCGGCGAGCATGGCGCACGCCGCGTCCACCGCGTTGCCGCCCTTGTGGAACATGGCGGCGCCGGCGGTGGCGGCCAGAGGCTTCCCCGTGATCGCCACCCAGTGCCTGCCGTGGAGCACGGGCTTGGCCGTGCGCTGCCCCGCCTGCGCCCCTGCCGGCGCCGCGGCCAGCGCCGCCAGCAGCAGCGCCCCTGCCGACCTGCGGATCTCTCGGGCGAGTGCCATCGCGTGTTCTCGCGTTTGTTGGTGATGTGCGTGTGTTCCTGACGAATAGCGGGTTGGCGGCGCGGGGGCCAGAGGGGCGCGGAGGGCCCCCTCCCCCCGGCCCCCTCCCCCGCCTGCGGGGGCGCAGGGCGGGTGAGGGGGAGAACTCCGTGTGCGCTGCGCAGATCCCGTAGGGGCGCGATTCATCGCGCCCGTCCTCCGCGTGCCTCCACCGCCACCCGATTCGCACCGAAACCCGTAGGGGCCGCCCCACGTGGCTGCCCGTGCCCGCCGCCGCGCCGTCCCCCGCAACCGCGCACCAACGCAAGCAAAAACCCCCTCCCCCAGGCAGTTTTGGGGGAGGGGGATGCGTCGCGGAGCGACGCTGGGGGTGAGGGCTACGTCCGCACCCGCAGCATCAGCACCATCCCCGCCACCAGGAACAGCACGTTGGGCGCCCAGGCCGCGTATACGGGGTCCACGGCGCCGCTGCTGCCCATGGCCTTCCCCACGCGGAAGAGAAGGAGGTAGATGATGGTGACGCCCAGCGAGATCCCCACGCCGTACGCCGTGCCGCCGCGCTGCGACGAGGTCACCAGCGGCGCGCCGAAGATGATGATCACGATCACCGCCACCGGGATCGCCAGCTTCTGCCCGCGCTCCACGCGCAGCGGGTTGGCGTCGCCACCGGAGCGCTCGATGGCGCCGATGAAGCGGCTCATCTCCGCGTAGCGCATCTGCTCCGGCTCCTTGGGCTCGCCCAGGAAGTCCTCGGGCGTCTCCACCAGGCCGGGAACACGCAGCGTGTCGAAGCGCGCCGTGACCTCGCGGCCGTCGGCGTGCAGGATGCGCGTGTAGCCCCGGTAGAGCTTCCAGCCATCCTTTTTCGTCCACGAGGCGCGTTCGGCCATGCGGTGGATGCCGGGCTGGCCGCGCGCGGCGTTGCGCTCCAGCGTCACCTGGTTCATCTCGCCGCCCGCCGGGTCAAGGCGCCGCACCGTGATGACGCCCTCGCGCTCCGTCTGGTAGACGAAGTTGAGGCGCGGGCCCTGCGACGACGTGGTCTGCTCCCCCATCAGCACCGCGCGCTTGCCCAGCGTGATAGGCACCAGTTCGCTGAGCCC
>DASVVI010000931.1:0-3081 GCA_036386635.1 Longimicrobium sp. | reverse complement strand
CGCCAGCTCGTGCGCCACCAGCGACACCAGCGAGCGGTCGCCCGCCAGGATCGTCGGCGTGGCGAAGGTCAGCCGCGGGTTCTCCATTCCGCCGAAGGGGAAGGAGGGCGGCAGCACCAGCAGGTCGTAGCGCCCCCAGCGGTAGGGGCCGTACAGCCCTTCGGCAGCGGCCACCATCTTCTCCACGTCCGCCAGCTCGTTGGCGGAGCGCTCCAGCATGGACGGCTCCGTGTACACGCCCGTGCGCGGACCCAGCGCGCGGAAGGCGAGGTCGCCCACCGCCAGCGCGATCAGGTACGGCGGCACCGGCTTGTCCAGACGGAAGCGGAAGGCGCGGCCGCCCTCCGCCGCCTCGCCCTCGGGCGTCAGCATCTCGGCCGACATCACCGCGCGCAGCTCGCTGGGCACGGTGATGCGCGCGGAGTACGTCTGGCGGATTCCGGGGCTGTCCTGCGTCGGGATCCAGCTCCGCGTGAGGATCGCCTGGCCCTGCGAAAAGAGATACGGGTGGCGCTTTCCCGCCGTCTGCGCCGGGGTGAGCCACTGGAGCGCGCCCGCCGTGGGCGAGGTCTGGTAGCGCACCACGATCCGCCGCGTCCCCTGCGGCAGCCTCACCTCCAGCGCGCGGCCTAGGATGGTGTCCGCGGTGCCCAGCGTCCACTGCAGCGGAGCGCCGGCGGCATTGGTCACCGCCTGGATGGTGAGGTCCTTGGTGTCCAGCACGATCCGGCGCGCGCCGGGCGCGGCCTGCACGTCCAGCGCGGCGGTGCCGGCCAGCCGCTTCGCCGCGAAGTCCGCGCGCAGGTCGAGATCCACGTTCGTCACCCGCGCCTCCTCCGGCCGGGCGAAGGAGTGGATGTCGCGCGCATCGGTTGCCATCGTCGCCGGGTCAGTCGCGGGTGCGGGATCGGCGGCGGGTGCGACCGCAGCGGGGGTGCAGGCCGCGAGCGCGCCGATGCAGGCGAGCGCGGCTCGGTTCATCAGGTGCATCCGTACATCCGTCGTTCGGGAGTGTGCGGGCGGCGCAACGCCATACCGCCCTGTCGAGATGCGATCGTACACCGCAGCGCGCGCGGGGATGCGCCGCGGATGGAAAAAGCGCGGGGTGCCGCGTCTGCGGCACCCCGTGCGGGCTCGGATCAGCGGGTGCGCTTCCGTGCTTCGCGCTTCGCTTCCAGCTTGATGAGCTGCAGGCAGACGAGGTACACCAGGCCGGTGATGGCGAGGAACACCCCGCCGCGCCAGAGTACTGCGAACATGGTCAGGTACGGTTCGGGTGGACGGTTTGCGCGCCCAATCTACGATGCCCGCGCGCCGCGTGCCAGCACTACGCGCGCCGCGTTCCGAGGCCGTGTTGCAGCGGTTCGCGCGAGGCGTTCAGCCAGTCCTCGCGCTCCTGCCGAAGCTCCGCCTGCTCGTCCGCCGAGAGAGAGTCCCAGGCTTTATCGAACATGCGGAGCATCTCCTCTTCTTCCAACTCAGCGGGAACACGTAACTCGATCTGCGGTTTGTCCTCGCCCATGGCTCTCCTTTCGTGAGATGCTGCTGCGCGTCCAGCAACAGGGATACCATCCGGCGAGCGGGGCGGCGTCGTCCTCCTGACGCGGGCGGGAATGGCCGGTCCGGAGGACAGCGCGACGGCTTGCGGCGGGGTGCGGCGGGCGTCGGGTGAGGATGCAACTGATTGTGGTTGAACGAGATGGAACGCGCGCGGCACGGGCGGCGTGGCGCGGTTTGGCGTTTGCCTTGTGGATGGTTGGAAGAGGTGCCGGGCGACCCGTGGGAACCACGACCCGCATCTCGCTACCATCCAACGCAGCAGAGGTACTCATGATTCGCAAAGCAGCGCTGGCCCTGTCGTCGCTCGCCATCGCGGGCCTACTCGCCCTCAGCCCGCGCGGGGCGGAGGCACAGACCACCATCACCTGCGAGAGCAGGGGGCACGACCGCGCCTACTGCGCCGCGGACACCCGCGGCGGCGTGCGCCTGGTTCGGCAGCTCAGCGATGCGCGCTGCGAGAGCGGGCGAAGCTGGGGCACGGACCGGAGCGGGATTTGGGTGTCGCAGGGGTGCCGCGCGCAGTTCGCGGTCGGGAGCACGTACGGAGGCGGGCAGTGGGGCGGCAGCGACCGCGACGACGGGCGCTACGGCGATCGCGACGGACGCTACGATGGACGTGATCGACGCTACGATGACCGTGACAACCGCTACGACCACCGCTCGCGCCGCGCCATCGAGGAGCGAGCAGAGCGCGTCTGCCGGGCCGCGGTGGGCGAGCGGTTCCGCAACATCCGCCGCAGCGACGTACGCGCCGACTTCCGCGGCCGGGACCGCGCCGGCAACCTCGTCGTGCGCTGGGACGCCAACCGCGTCGACGGAAGCTGCATCGTGAGCACCGGCGGCCGCCTCCTCGACATCCGCTACGACCGGCGCCGGTAGAAGCTCAGGACCCGTTCGAAAAGGCCGTCCCGCACCGCGCGGGGCGGCCTTTCGCGTTTCATCACGCGGCACGCTTGCCGACAGGGCGCGAGTGCTTTATCTTTCCAGCCGGATGAACGGATAGAGATGAGCACCGCGACCCCCGCGATCTTCGATCGCATGTCGGCGCTGGCCGATACGACGCGCAGCCGCATCCTGCTCCTGCTGGAGCGGCACGAGCTGACGGTGGGGGAGGCGTGCGCGGTGCTCCAGCTTCCGCAGTCTACCGTGAGTCGGCACCTGAAGCTGCTGGCGGACGACGGGTGGGTCAGCTCGCGCGCCGAGGGGACGAGCCGCCGCTACCGGATGGCCGCGGACGCGCTGGACCCCTCCGCGCTCGGGCTCTGGCGGATGGTGCGGGACCAGGTGGCCACCCTCCCCGCCGCGGAGCACGACGCGGGGCGCCTGCGCAGCGTGCTCGCCCAGCGCACCACGACGTCGCGCGCCTTCTTCTCCACCTCCGCGGGCCAGTGGGACCGCCTGCGCGCCGAGCTCTTTGGCGAGCGCACGGACCTGGTGGGGCTCTTCGCTCTGCTGGCCGACGGATGGACGGTGGGGGACCTGGGGTGCGGCACCGGGCGGCTGTCCGAGGCGCTGGCTCCG
>DASVVI010000930.1:0-6217 GCA_036386635.1 Longimicrobium sp. | reverse complement strand
CGTGCGTCCCGAGGACAAGGCGGATTCGCACAATGCTTCATCGTACAGTCCACCAGCGGTACGAGCGTTAACCGGCACGCTGGCGAGATTCCCCTTCCTGGTACCTGGCCGCTGATGAAGGCGACAATTTCCGCTTCGGTGCTCTGCGAACGGCGTGTGAAGGGCTCTGCACAGCGTTGGGGTGCGGCGCTCATGGTCGCTCTCGGCGCATGCGGCCCGGCTGAGGACGGAGCCACGATGCCGGAAACCGATCCGCGCGTGGTGTGGTCCGTCGCGATTCCCGCTCCGGGGAACGGCACCCCGATCGCGACGGACGACCGCGTCGTCATCGCGGGCGACTCCGGGGTCGCGGCGTACGACGCGCGGGGCGGCACTCTGCTCTGGCGCACTCCGGTACGGGTTGCGGGGGCAAACCGCGGGCTGGTTCTCCACGGAGCCCGCCTCTTCTCGGCCGCGGTCGGTGGTGCGCGGGCGTACGACCTGGCGACCGGCGCCCTCGTTTGGGAGCGCCTGATGCCGCAGGACGCCGCGCTGGATGCCACGGATGCCGCCGCCGACGAGAAGGCGCTCTACATAGGCACACGCGATCTCCGGGTGCTCGCCCTTGACCGCGAGTCGGGCCAGCCGCTGTGGGACGTCCGCGTCCCGCGCGCTGACTGGCATGCGTCCACCCGTCAGAGCGTGGCGGGGATCGTTACCTCGGGGGACACCGTGTATGCCGCAGTGAACCGTGACCTTACCGTGGGAGCGTTCGAGTCGGCGGTAGTATTGATCGCGTTCGACCGCTCCACCGGGCGCGAGCTCTGGCGGTACCAGACGGAGGGGAAGGAGACCGGCACGGACGCGGCGCCCGCACTCGCTGGTACGATGCTGGTGGTGGGCGGCGCACGCGACGGGCATTCCGTTGCGGTCGACCGCTTTACGCAGCGCGAGGTGTGGCGGCGTGACCTTTACGGCTTCGTGTGGGAAACACCCGCGGTGCAGGGGGGCCGGATCTTCCTGGGCACGCAAGCGGCCCGCCTCTACGCTTTGGATTCGTCGACGGGCCAGAGCGTCTGGGAAACGGCACTGGAGGGTGGCTCCACCTATCAGGCGGTATGCGGGGACAAACTTGTCGTGGAGAATACCGCGGTGGAGTTGTTCGACGCTGCAACGGGTAAGAAGTCGGGCCGCAAAATCGGCCTTGCGCCCGACGACTTCGTGAGCTCCGGAATCGCGGTATCCGGCAACCGTGCCTTCTTCGCCGGTCAGCGAAAGCTTTACGCGATCCGCTGCGACTGACGAAGGTTTTCACGGACAGAGCGGGGTGGTGCACCGGAGTTGGGATGCACCACCCCCGTTTCGTTGTGGCGCGAAGAAGAGAAAAGCATTACACAGGGATACATACGGACGCGGGGGGACTGCGTGGGTAGAGAAAATCCTCTGCGGTTCCCTCGGTGGCTCCGCGTGAGATCGCCCTTACGCTAGAGCAGCATCGCGTCGGCGGACGAGAAGTAGCGGTACGGCTCCGCCACCACGACCCGGTAGATCCACCAGATCGCGAAAGCTCAGCACCGCTCCGTCTCCAGGCTACGCACCGAGCGCATCAGCGCCTCTCACGGTCAGCGTCTTCACCGCGGCCTGCGTGCCCACCGGCATGAACACGGGGGTGCGCACCTCGCCGTGCGGCAGGCGCAGGGTGCCCGCACGGGCGGCGCCCTCCCTGGCTTGGATCTCGAACTCGAACAGCGCTCCCGCCTCCTGCACGTGTGCCGCGCGCCCGACCCACTCCGGACCCGATCCAAGCCGGTAGTTTGCCGGAAAGTTGGGGGAGAAAGCAAGGCGTCGGCGGCGCATGCGGGGTCTGGAGAGACACGGTTCCCTGTTCCGGGGTCGCACGGCCAGATTACATTGGGAGTTAGTCAGTTGCACCCAGTCTCGAACCCGATGCTTTCAATGTCCAGGACGCGAGCCGTTATCACCCGCCTTCGCGCTTCCAATTTCCGCAGCATCGAATCCATCGACCTCGAACTCGGGCCGCTCAACGTTCTCGTGGGGCAGAACGGCGTCGGGAAGAGCAACATCATTGATGTGCTGCGATTCGTACGCGACTGCCTTACTAGAGGCGTAGATCAGGCCTTGCTAGATCGCGGCGGGATGGGAGCAGTGCGGCGCTTCGGACAGTCTCCCAATTCAGATATCGAAATCGAACTGCGATGCACATTCATCCAACACGAGGTAACATACTCCTTTGCGCTCACGACCGATCCGCGCACAGAGTACAAGATACGAGAGGAACGCCTCCGGGTTCGTGATACGGAGTTGGGGGGCGTCGGCGCAGTTCTCGGATTGGCCAATGGTAAATGGACCGGCGACGTGAGCGCGAACATAGTCCATTCGCACCCGTACCCCGATTCCGAGCTCCACGCGCTGAAGTCGTGGTGGATGTATCTCGGGGAGATGACGACCGAAGCAGTGACGGCGGCGATAGCAACACACGAGCTTCTCACTGACCTCTCCTTTTACAACATCAATCCCGAGAGCCTTCGAGGCCCGCAACAGATCGTCTCCGAGTTCCCATTCGATGAGAAGGGCCGGAACCTCGCGGCCGTTCTCCGCTCGGTGAAGAAGATCAGCGGACCGGAGCTGAATGATATCGAAGGCGCGCTCGCGCGGCTGGTCGATGGACTTCGATCGTATGATATCCACAACGTTGGCAGTTACCTTGTCACGAAGCTCCTCTATGAATTTCCACGCATCGACGCCATGGGTGACGCTGGTGTGACGCGGCTGGCGTCGGATCTCGCGCAGGAGTCCGACGGCACGCTACGCATCCTGTCGATCCTCGCCGCGGTGTACCAGCACCCGCCTCGCGCACTGGTCGTAATCGAGGAGCCCGAGATCAACATCCACCCTGGGGCTCTCGGAGTGATCGCGGATTTGCTGCAGGACGCCAGCCTTCGCAGCCAGATCGTCGTTACGACCCACAACCCCGATCTGATTGAGCATTTCGCGCCCGGCGTGCTCCGAGTCGTGGAGAAAAGTGACGGTGTGACGCACGTTGGCCCGGTAGCGCACGATCAGCAGGAGGCGATTCGGCAGATGCTGTTCTCCACGTCGGAGATCATGAAGATGGAGGGTCTTCGGCGCGAGGCGGCGGGAGTCTAGCAGATGCGATCCATCGTCATGTTCGTGGAGGGCGAGGGTGACGAGGCGGCTGTCCCAGTCCTCCTCACGCGAATTCTGCACAAGCTCGCGCGGTACGATTGGATCGCGAACCGCACCATCCGCGTGGGGTCGCTAGACAAGTTCATCAGCAGGATGGAGGATTACCTCCGCTATATCGAGCAGGACCCGAAGTGCGCCGGTGCGCTCGTGCTCTTGGACTTGGATGACGGGTGTCCTCGTAGCGCTGCGCACGCGCTAACTGAACGCTTGCGCGCCTACAACGCTGCATTTCCCATCGCTGTGGTATTTGCGCATCGCGAGTACGAGGCCTGGTTCCTCGCCAGCATGTGGTCGCTCTCGCTGAATGCGACTATAAGCGAGCAGCGTCTGGATTATCCCGGTGAGCCGGAAGCTCGCAGAGACGCGAAGGGGTGGATCAGTCAGCAGATGGGCAGTGGCCGCGCTTACAAGGAGCGCATCAATCAGGCACAGTTCACCCGCAAGATGAGCATGCGGCGAGCGTACAAGCGCTCGCGCTCGTTCCGTCGGCTCTGTGCCGCAGTACGTGAGTTGGTCGAGCTGGCGGATCGGGGCGACCGTGGGCTCGTCACACCTGCTGCCGAGCGGACAGTGCCAGACGCACAATGAAAAAACGGGGTGAACCCTTCGGTTCTCGCCGTCCCATAGGTGACCGGCGAGGTCGCGTGGCGCGCGTCCACCCAAGACGCACGCGGCAGCCGGAGGCTCCTGCACCGCGAGGGCCGGATCTTCTACGCGGGCGTGGGCAAGCCGGAGCGGTGGACCGCTTCACGGAGCAGGAGGTGTGGCGGCGCACCCTGTACCGGTACGTGTGGGGAGCGCCGGTGGCTCACGAGGGCCGCACGTACCCGGGCACGCAGGCCGTCCGCCTGTACGCTCTGGATGCCGCGGGCGCGACCGTATGGGAGACGAAGCTGGAAGGCGGCTCCAAGCACCTGGCGGTTTGCGGCGACAAAGTGGTGGTGGAGAACTACCAGGTAGAGCTGTTCGACATCGCGAGCGGGCAGCGGATCGGCACCAAGATCCAGCTCGCCCCGGGCGACTTCGCGAGCTCGGGAATCGCGGTGACGGATGGAAGGGCGTTCTTCGCCAGCCAGCAGAAGATCTACGCGATCCGCTGCGGCTGACAGCGGTGTCGCGCCACAAGCGGGGGCGGTGCGCCGTATCTCGGTGCGCCGCGCTGCTTTCGTTGCGTGCAGAGGACAACTAAAAGCATCGCACGGGAGGTAACAGCAAGGGTGCAGGGCAACCCTTGCTGTACTCGTTGTGGCTCTGTGCCGCCCTGCGGAAGGAACAAGTGAGTGCACACACCGCGCAACCGCAACCTGCTTTCGGCGGAGTCTCAGTTAGCTACGGACCGCTCGATCTACCATGTTGTTGAATCTTACAACGAGTTCGTCCGCGCTCACTGCGGACGATCCCAACAGCCTCTGTTCCGTGATTGATGAACTAGCTTCACTCGCGCGCCGCAAGACTGCTTCGCGGGCTTCTACTGGCGAATCGGTGGTTTGAACTAGGACCCGTATCGAGTCGAGTGCAGCCATCGCGGCTCTCCCGTGAGCCTGAAGACGAACGCAGATTGAAGCGAGCAGATCTACCATAACGCCTAGTACGCTTGTCACAGATTCGGGGTCATCCCACACCCCGAGTTGCGGGAGTTGGAGAATTTGTTGGTACATGTCAGTTAGTTCACCAGTGATGTGATCCGTGAGCACTCGCTTCGAAATGGCGTCAGTAGTGGATTCTACGTTGTCAACCTCGCTTTTCAATGCCCCAACGGCGTCCGCTAGCCCGCGCAAGATCTCGCGATAGAGAGAGTTTCGGTCAACGCCGTTGTCCACTTCAAAGAGCGCCTTCTGAAGTAGTGCAATCCGTTCTCTGTTCTGGTCCAAGTGCGTATTTGCCATAGGGGTATCCCTCATTGTACTAGGTTAGATGAGCAGCATCGCGTCGCCGTACGAGAAGAAGCGGTACCGCTCCGCCACCGCCTCGCGGTAGCTCTCCATCGCCAGGTCGTAGCCGCAGAAGGCGGAGACGAGCATGAGGAGGGTGCTCTTGGGGAGATGGAAGTTGGTGAGGAGGTGGTCGACGGCGCGGAAGCGGTAGGGAGGGCGGATGAAGATGTCCGTCCAGCCGGAGCCGGCGGGGACGGCACCGTCTTCGGTGGCGACCGATTCCAGGGTGCGGGCGACGGTGGTACCGACGGCCCAGATCGAGCCTCCCGCGGCGCGCACTTCGGCGAGCGCGGCGGCGGACTCCGGAGGGACGCTGTACCACTCCGAGTGCATTCGGTGCTCGGCGGGGTCGTCCGCCTCGACGGGGCGAAAGGTGCCGACGCCGACGTGGAGGACCAGGCGCACGATGCGCACGCCCTTCGCCTCCAGGGCGGCCAGCAGCTCGGGGGTGAAGTGCAGGCCGGCGGTGGGGGCGGCGACGGAGCCGCGCTCGCGGGCGAAGACGGTCTGGTAGCGCTCGCGGTCCTCGGGGCCGGCGGCGCGCTCCACGTAGGGCGGGAGCGGGACCTCGCCGTGGAGATGCAGGGCGTCGTCCACGGGGAGGTCGGTGTCCAGGCGGACGATGCGCTCGCCGGTGGGGGTGCTTTCGAGGATGTGGACGGTGAAGCCTTCCGCGATCTCCACGGTGCGGCCGGGCTTCAGCTTGCCGCCGGGACGCACCAGCGCGCGCCACGTCCGCTCGTCGCCGCCCTCGGGGTGGAGGAGGAAGACCTCGGCGGGGGCGCCGCTCGGCTTGCGGCCCAGGAGACGCGCCGGGAAGACGCGCGTCTCGTTCAGCACCAGCGCGTCGCCCGCGGGGACGTACTCCAGCAGGTCCGCGAAGCGCCTGTGCGAGCGCCTCCCCGTGGCACGGTCTACCACGAGGAGGCGGCTGGCGTCCCGCCGCGCGGCGGGTGCCTGCGCGACGAGCTCGGGCGGAAGGTTGAAGTCGTAGTCCGAGGTACGGCTTCCCGGCTGCGTCATGCGTCGAAGAGACTCTGCTGCGGCGGGATGGACGAGAAGCCGGGCTGCACGTT
>DASVVI010000929.1:0-1848 GCA_036386635.1 Longimicrobium sp. | reverse complement strand
AAGACCTCTGCGGGGGCGCCGCTCGGCTTGCGGCCCAGGAGGCGCGCGGGGAAGACGCACGTCTCGTTGAGCACCAGCGCGTCGCCGGCGGGAACGTACTCCAGCAGGTCCGCGAAGCTCCTGTGCGAGCGCCTCCCCGTGGCCCGGTCGACCACGAGGAGGCGGCTTGCGTCGCGCCGCGCGGCCGGGGCCTGCGCGACGAGCTCGGGAGGAAGGTCGAAGTCGTAGTCCGAGGTCCGGCTCCCCTTCATGCGTCGAACAGGCTCTGCTGCGGCGGGGGAGCGGGCGGAAAGGCCTGCACGTTCGCCTGGTCCACCGGCGGCGCGTAGCCGAAGCGGCGGTACGCCTGCGCCGTGGCCACGCGGCCGCGCGGGGTGCGCATCAGGAAGCCGGTCTGGATCAGGAACGGCTCGTACACCTCCTCCAGCGTCCCCGCGTCCTCGCCGATGGCGATGGCGAGCGTGCCCAGCCCCACCGGACCGCCGCCGAACTGCTCGATCAGCGAGCGCAGGACGCGCGTGTCCATCTCGTCCAGCCCGAACTCGTCCACCTCCAGCATGTGCAGCGCGGCATCGGCGACGTCCTTGGTGATGATGCCCTCGGCCCGCACCTGGGCGTAGTCGCGCACGCGGCGGATCAGGCGGTTGGCCACGCGCGGCGTCCCGCGCGAGCGCCGGGCGATCTCCAGCGCGCCCGCGGGCTCGCAGGTGACGCCAAAGATCTCGGCGGTGCGAGCGACGATGAAGGTGAGCTGGTCCACAGGGTAGTAGTTCAGCCGCTGCACGATGCCGAAGCGCGCCCGCATCGGCGGCGTCAGCAGGCCGTAGCGGGTGGTGGCGCCGATCAGCGTGAAGCGCTCGATCCCCATCGAGATCGTCTGCGCGTTGGGCCCCTCGCTGATGCGGATGTCGACGCGGAAGTCCTCCATCGCGGGGTAGAGGAACTCCTCGATGATGGGACGCAGGCGGTGGATCTCGTCGATGAAGAGGACGTCGCCCTCGCGCAGGTTAGTGAGGGTGCTCACCAGGTCCGCCGGTTTCTCCAGCACCGGCCCCGACGTGATCTTGATGTTCACCCCCATCTCCCGCGCGATCAGCATCCCCAGCGTCGTCTTCCCCAGCCCCGGCGGCCCGTAGAGCAGCACGTGGTCCAGCGGCTCGCGGCGGTTGAGCGCGGCGTCGATGGCGATCTGAAGCGAATCCTTGACCTTGGGCTGCCCGATGAACTCGGCGAGCCGCTGCGGCCGCAGGCTGAGCTCCTGCGTCGCGTCTTCGGAGAGCTGCTCCGGCGTCGTGATCTCCGGGCGCTTCGGCAGATTCGGATCGTTCGACATCGCGTCCTCGCGGGAGTGCTACGGGGTCTCTTCGGTAGGTTCGTGCGTGTACACCGTTTTGCTCACTTCGATCCCCGATTTGTCATCCTGAGGGAGCCGCCCCCCAGACGTCCGCGTCCCCTGCCCTGCTGTTGCGGCGACCGAAGGATCTAGCCGGCGCGGCAGGAGGACGGCGTTGCCACGACGGGCCTCTCGCCACGCGCAGTAGATCCTTCGCTCCGCGCCACGCGTCCGCGCCGGGTTGAGGATGGTGCGGCGCGTCGCTCAGGATGACAGAAGGGGGATGGCGCCTCAATAACCAGCCGCTACTTGAGGCGGGTGAGGGCCTGGCGAATCAGCTCGGGGGCCGGGAGGTTGCCGTGCTCCTGGACGACGGAGCGGATGGCGCGCTCCGCGTCGGCCTGGAGGACGCCGAGGGCGCCGAGGGCACGCATCGCCTCCTCCATGCCCGGCGCGCGGGCGCCCACGCCGGCGGGGGAGAGGAGGACGTCGTCAAGCTTCCCCGTGAGATCCAG
>DASVVI010000928.1:0-4698 GCA_036386635.1 Longimicrobium sp. | reverse complement strand
ATCCGGCTGGTGCGCGGCGGGGCGGATGTGGAGCGCGAGGTGGCGTGCCTCGCTATCATCGGGCTCTCGATGGGCGGCGCCCGCCCGCGCGACTGGAGCCCGGAGCTGGTGGCGCGCGCCGCGGCGGGGGAGCCGGACACGCTATTCGGTGTGGCGGGTCGGATGTACGCCCACGCGCACGAGATGGATGCGGGCCGTGTGGATGCGGCCCGCGCGCACATGCAGGCCGCGGTAGAAGCCGCGGAGATCCTGCCGAAACAGGCGCGCCCCGGGCTGATGCTGCAGGCGGCCTTCTTCGCCGCACGCGTGGACCGCGATCCGGCGCGGGCCCGCGAGCACCTGGAGCGCGCCGCGGGCGGGGTGATGCTGCAGCCACACTCGCGCCCGCTGGTAGAGGCTGCGGTCGCGTGGGCGGAGGGGGACCGTGCCCTCGCCGCCGAGCGCCTGGACGCGGCCGAGGCGGCGCGGGGAGACGCCACCGACCCCGGCATGGCGCTCATGGCGGCGGACCAGATCGCCGCGCTTAGGCGCGAGCTCGCGGCGTAGCGCACGAAGCTTGCGGCAGGGGCGCGCCCGGGCCGCCGCGTGGCGGCCGGACTACCTGCCATGGAGGGTCGGATGAAGAATACGGTTTGGATCGCGGCGGTGCTGGCGCTGGGGGCGTGCGCGCCGGCCGGCCAGGGGACGACGCAGGAGGAGGTGCGGCCACGCATGTTCTCGGTGCCGCTGTACGACGCACAGGGCCGCAGCATGGGGACGTTCATGGCACTGGAGCGCGGCCCGAATCTGCAGGTGCGGATCACGTCCACGGGGCTGCCGGCCGGAACGCACGGCGTGCACTTCCACGAGGCGGGCCTCTGCGAAGGGCCGGCCTTCACCAGCGCCGGGGGCCACCTGAACCCCACGGGCCGCCAGCACGGTCTGAGCAACCCCAACGGCCCGCACCTGGGCGACCTCCCCAACCTCGTGGTCGGCGCGGACGGTCGCGGCACGCTTGAGGCGACCATCGCGGGCTCGTTGACGCCGGGCCAGGCGCCGATCTTCGACGCCAACGGCACCGCCTTCATCGTCCACGCCGGCACGGACGACCAGCGCACCGATCCATCCGGCAACTCGGGCGCGCGCATCGCCTGCGCGGTCGTGGCGGCTCCGGTGCAGTAAGGAAAAACAATCTCACGCAGAGGCGCAGAGACGCAGGAGTGGGCGCGGAGGTCTCTCCTGCGTCTCTGCGTCTCTGCGTCTCTGCGTGAGGCCAACGCGATCTTGGGGATGAACAGAAATAAGGGGCGGGCGCCGGTGCTGGCGCCCGCCCCTTATGATCCACCGAAAAAGGGTCAGCGCAGCTTGCCCAGGAGCTCGGCGTTGGTCTTGGTGTCGTTCATCTGCTTGAGGAGCAGCTCCAGCGCCTCTGGCGGCGGAAGGGAGTGCAGGGCGCGGCGCAGCTGGTGCACCTTGTCCAGCGACTCCGGCGGCAGGATCAGGTCCTCGCGGCGGGTGGAGCTGCGCTCCACGTTGATCGCCGGGTAGATGCGGCGGTCCGCCAGCTCGCGGTCCAGCACGATCTCCGAGTTGCCGGTGCCCTTGAACTCCTCAAAGATCACCTCGTCGCCGCGGCTCCCCGTGTCGATGAGGGCGGTGGCGATGATGGTGAGGCTCCCCGTGCCCCCGCGCACCTTGCGCGCCGAGCCGAAGAAGCGCTTCGGCTTCTCCAGCGCCCCGCTGTCGATGCCGCCCGAGAGCATGCGGCCCGTGCCGCGCTCGCTGGTGTTGTAGGCGCGTGCCAGGCGGGTGAGCGAGTCCAGCACGATCACCACGTCGCGTCCGCTCTCCACCTGCCTGCGGGCGTGCTCCAGCACCATCTCCGCGACGGCAACGTGGCGCTCGGCCGGGCAGTCGAACGAGGACGCGATCACCTCGCCGCGCCCCAGCATCTCCATCTCCGTCACTTCCTCGGGCCGCTCGTCCACCAGCAGGCAGAGGAGGAGCGCGTCGGGATAGTTGGTAGAGACGCCCTCCATGATGGCCTGCAGCACCGTGGTCTTGCCCGCTTTGGCCGGCGCCACGATCAGCGCGCGCTGCCCCTTTCCGAGCGGCGAGATCAGGTCGATGATGCGGTTGGTGAAGTCGCGCCGCCCGCGCAGCCGCTGCGACTCGCACTCCAGCGTCAGGCGCTCGTCGGGGTAGGTGGCGGGGAGCGACTGGAAGTCGGCGCGGGAGCGGGCGTGCGCCGGGTCCAGCCCGTTGACGCTGAGCACCGAGTCCAGCGGCGGGCTCTTACCGCGGCCGGGAGGTGTGCCGATCGTCCCCTCCACCCGGTCGCCGGTGCGCAGGCCGAAGCGGCGGATCAGCCCCTGCGACACGAAGGTGTCGCC
The DNA here is from genome assembly GCA_036386635.1 of Longimicrobium sp. Taxonomy (GTDB): domain Bacteria; phylum Gemmatimonadota; class Gemmatimonadetes; order Longimicrobiales; family Longimicrobiaceae; genus Longimicrobium. The sequence continues at coordinate 2,326 of DASVVI010000928.1, read as the reverse complement.
GTCGGACGCCTGGTAGCCGTTGTGGGAGCTGCGGAGGAAACCACTGCCGCTGGGAAGGATCTCGAGGATACCCGTCGCATCGGCGGTGGCCGGCGCGGGCGCGTCGGGCAGCGCCGCGGTGCCGGGCTGTGCGGAAAGACTCATTCTGTTGCTCTGGAACGTTGATTCGAGAATGACGCGGGGGCGCCGGGGGCGAGTGCGCCCGGCAGAGAGTACTGGAGGCCGCCGCGCTGCTGTGGGGCTTCACGCCTGACGCACGTCAATTTGCGTGCCGCCTTCATAGGCGGAACGCGTACGCGGGCGCGTGTCGGGAGCGCCGCAATGTAAGCCGCGCGGGCACGCACGCAAGGCTTGCGCGGCCACTTTCACCGAAAGGATGCCGGGCGGGTAGCGCAAACGCATTCGCGCATATAGCTTTATCCCCTCACCACCCCGCACGCCTTTCCCCGCGCGCCTCTCCATGCCTTTCGTAGAGCGCTCCCTGGTACCGCAGAGCCCGTTTCACCCCCACGCCATGCGCAAGCGCGCGTTCAAGGGCGTGGTGGGAGTCGCGCTCATGCTGGGCTCACTGGGCGCGGCGTTCTTTCGCACGCAGATCCTCCGCAACAGCGAGTTCGAGCTGGAGGCGGACGACAACCGCTTCCGCATCATCCCCATCCCCGCGCCGCGCGGCACCATCACCGACCGCAACGGCAAGGTGATCGCGGAGACGGTGGCGGGCTACACGCTCTCGGTGGAGCCCGGCCCGCCGGACTCGATCCGCGCGCGCCTGCACCGCGTGGCCGGCATCGTGGGGCTGGATTCGGCGCTGATGGAGGAGGTGGTGGAGCGCTCGCGCGGCATCCGCACGGAGCCGGTGCCGGTGCTCTCCAACCTGACCTTCGAGCAGGTGTCGCGGCTGGAGGAGCGCGGGAAGCGTCCCCCGGGCGTGCTGATGGAGGCGCGCCCCATCCGCCGCTACCCCGCCGGCGCCGCCGTGGCGCACCTGGTGGGGTGGGTGGCCGAGATCAGCGACCGCGAGCTGGACGATCCGCAGTGGGTTGGCTTCCGCAGCGGGCAGCACATCGGCAAGAGCGGGGTGGAGCGGTCGTACGAGCGCGCGCTGGCCGGCAAGTCCGGGTCGCGCTACGTGGAGGTGAACTCGCGCGGGCAGCTGGTGCGCCCCTTCGCGCAGCAGCTCTCGCAGGCGCCCACTCCGGGCGGCGACGTCAAGCTGACCATCGACCTGGACCTGCAGCGCTTCGCCCACCAGGTCTTTCCGGAGGGGAAGCGCGGGGCCGTGGTGGCGATGGTGCCCTCCACGGGCGAGATCCTGGCGATGTACTCCGCGCCGACGTACGACCCCAACCTGCTGGTGGGCGGCATCTCGCGCAGCGTGTGGAGCCACCTCAACACCGATCCGGGGCGCCCCCTCATCAACCGCGCCGCCAAGGGCACCTACCCGCCGGCCTCCACCTGGAAGCTGGTGACGGCCATGCTGGGGCTGGAGCGGGGGGTAATCACCCCCGAGAAGCCGATGCCGATCGCCTGCTCCGGCGGCATGTGGTACGCCGGCCGCTACTCCCGCTGCGACCGGCGCGAGGGGCACGGCCCGCAGAACATGATCCAGGCGATCGCCAACTCCTGCAACGTCTACTTCTACCAGCTGGGCATCGCGCTGTCGCTGCAGACGCTGGCGGAGGAAGGGACGCGGCTGGGCTTCGGGCGCCGCACCGGCGTGGACCTGCCGGGCGAGGCGTCGGGCACCTTCCCCACGGGGCGCCAGTGGTACGTGAAGCGCTTCGGGTGGCGCGCGCCGCTCAGCGAGGTGATGAACGTGGCGATCGGCCAGGGCCCCAACGCGCAGACGCCGCTGCGCATGGCTGCCTTCTTCTCCGCCATCGCGGGGAACGGTACGTCGCGCGCCCCGCACCTGCGCATGGGCGCCCAGCCGCCGGTGGAGACGGACCTGCGCGTGAAGCCTTCGACGCTGGCGGCGGTGCGGCTGGGGCTGGACCGCGTGGTGGAGGAAGGGACGGGGCGCACCGTGGGCCTGGCCCGCTGGAAGTTCTCCGGCAAGACGGGTACGGCGCAGAACTCCGCCGATCCCAAGAAGCCGCACGCGTGGTTCACGGGCTACGCGGGGCCGCGCGGCCGTGACCCTGAGATCGTGGTGGCCGTGCTGGTGGAGTTCGGGGAGCACGGCGGCAGCGGCGCCGGACCCACGGCTGCCGCCATCGCCAACTACTACCTGAACAAGAAGCACGGCTTCCCCACGCCCCGCCTGATCGCCGCGGAGACGGCGCGCGTGGGTGCGCTGCTGGACACCTCGCCGCAGCCCGCCATC
>DASVVI010000927.1:0-3967 GCA_036386635.1 Longimicrobium sp. | reverse complement strand
ATCGCGGTAGTCGCGGTGGAACACGAAGGTGGAGAGGCTGTTCTCCACGTTTGTGAGGTGCCACCCCTCGATGGGCGACACGATTGACCTCACGCCGCCACCGATTCGAAAGAGGCCCGTGCCGCCCAGGAACTGCTCCGCCAGCACGTCGCCGCCCCAGCGCTCGGCGCCGTACGGTCCCTCGGCTTCGGTGCGGAAGATGCCCCGCGCGCGGAGCCGGAAGGGGTTGCGCCCCGGTGTCTCCACCACCGGCCCGAAGGTGATGGGAAGCCCCTCCACGCGGTTGTAGCTCCCCTCGGTCGCCAGCACCAGGCGCGTCCTGCCGCGGCGGGGGCGCAGCGTGGTGCCCTCGCCCGTGGAGTCGCCCACCGTTTCCGGCTCCTGGAGGACGAGGCGCTCGCCTTCCTTGACGTACTCCAGCGGCGCGGAGTAGGCGTTCGTCTCCCCCTGCACGCGAGCGCTGTCCGCGCCGGTGATCCGGCCGCCGACGACGGTCACGCTCCCGGCGACCACGGCTCCGGGAAGGAATTCCAGGTCGCCGTTGATGACCACCACGTCGCCCTCGACGCGCCCCGCCACGGAGAACGGCCCGTCGAGCACCGCCACGGGCCCGGACACCGTCCCGTCCACCGGGATGCGGGTGCGGCCGTTGAAGTGGAGGGTGCGGGCGTCGTTGAAGAAGGCCGTGACCCGTTCCGCGACGTCGGCCGGAAGGCGGGCTTCGGCGATCTCCTGCGGAACGGTGTCTTGCTGCGCGCGTGCGGGAATCGCGGCCAGCAGCGCCGCGGCAATGCCGAGCGCCAGGATGCTGCGCATGGTACCTCCAGTATCGGAAAAGGCCGGTCTACGACCCACGTTTGCACCTTTCGCAAAGGCAGATGCCGTGCCCCGTGCCGGAAACTCCGGAACTCATTCCCGCCAAACCACTTACCGATTTCACCCCACACCGCACGTGTGTCACAATGACGCAGAACGCAGGGGAAGGTGTCTCTTCCGCGAGGAACTGAAGTGCGTTAGTGCGTTAGTGCGTTAGTGCGCCCGACCCCCATTTTGTCATCCTGAGGGAGCCGCCTGACGAGATGTCGGCGATTGCAGGCAGTACTCCCTGCGGCGACCGAAGGATCTAGCCCGCGAGGCAGGAGGCCAGTGGGTAACGACGGACCTCGCGTCACGCGCAGTAGATCCTTCGCTCCGCGCCAAAGGTCGCACAACGGGAGAGATCTGAGAAGCGCTTCGCTCAGGATGACATGAAAGGGGGTGCCTGAACTCCACTGTCCTCCGGTCACGCACTCACGCACTCACGCACTCACGCACTCACGCACTCACGCACTCAAGCACTCACGCACTTATCGGTCGATCCCCAACCGCCGCATCCGCCGGTACAGATTCGCGCGGTCCGTCCGCAGGCGGCGGGCGGCTTCGGCGACGCTGCCGGCGGCGGCCTCGAGGGCACCGTTCAGGAGGTCGCGCTCGTAGGCGTCCAGGCGGTCGGCGAGGGGGCGGTCGTCGTCATCCACGTAGGCGGGAGCCGCGTCACCCGTGATGGGGGCGCCGCCCGCGAGGAGGACGCGGATCTCGGCGGGGCCTACCTCGCTGCCGGAGTGGAGGATCGAGAGGCGCTCCAGGATGTTCGCCAGCTCGCGCACGTTGCCCGGCCACGGGTGCCGCACCAGCGCGTCCATGGCGCCCGGAAGGAGACGCGGAGGGCGCAGGCCGTTGGCGGCGTGGCGGGCGAGGAAGTGCTCCGCCAGCAGCGGCACGTCCTCGCGCCGCTCGCGCAGCGGGGGGAGGTGGATGGGGATCACGTGCAGCCGGAAGAAGAGGTCCTCCCGAAAGCGCCCCGCAGACACCTCGGCCCGCAGGTCCTTGTTGGTGGCCGCCAAGATGCGCACGTCCACCTTGATCGGCTCGTGGCCGCCCACCCGCTCCACCTCACCGCCTTCGAGGGCGCGGAGGAGCTTCGCCTGCGCCTCCAGGCTGAGGTCGCCGATCTCGTCCAAAAAGAGCGTCCCGCCGCTCGCCAGCTCGAAGCGGCCGCGGCGGCGCTCCGTGGCCCCGGTGAAGGCGCCCTTTTCGTGGCCGAACATCTCGCTCTCCACCAGGTCGCGCGGGATGGCGGCGCAGTTGAGGCGCACCAGCGGCCCCGTGTGCCGCGCCGAGCGCTCGTGCACCGCGCTCGCCACCACCTCCTTGCCCGTGCCGCTCTCGCCGGTGATCAGCACCCGCGCGTCCGTGGGCGCCACCCGCTCGATGACGCTGCGCACCTGCTCGATGGCGGGAGCGCGACCCACCATCCCGTCGCGCGAGCGGAGCTCTTCGCGGAGGGCGCGGTTCGTCGCCTTGGCGTGGCGCAGCTCCAGCGCGGAGCGCAGCGAGAGAAGGACGGCCTCGGGGGCGAGCGGCTTCTCCACGAAGTGGAAGGCGCCAAGCTTGGTGGCCTTCACCGCGTCCGAAAGGGAGGCGCGTCCGCTCATCATGAGCACCGGGACGTCGGGCGCGGCCTTTTTGAGCTCCGGAAGGACCTCTAGCCCCGTGGCGTCGGGCATGTAGAGGTCCATCACCACGGCGTCCGGCTCGTCGTTGCGGATCTCGGCCAGGGCGCTGCGTCCCGAGCCCGCCTCGCGCACCTCGTACCCCTCCGCGCGAAGCAGGGCGCCCAGCATCCGGCGGATGTTGGGCTCGTCGTCTACGATCAGGACGGATTGCATGAGGCGAGGGTCAGGGGGCCGGGTGCACGACCATCGGCGGAAGCTCGTGCGGGGGCGGATGCAAGGCGAGGTAGCGCAGCGCGCGCGGCTGGCCGGTGGTGGCCAGCAGCTCACGCGCGCGAGAGCGGGACTTCGCGCTCATCCGGGGGTTGGCTGCTATGGAGGCCAGCGAATCCGTGTACTCGCCGCTCTGGAAGGCCGCGGACAGTGCAAGGCTGCGGCGCAGCTCGTAGGCGAGCGGTTCGCGGTTCCCGCAGATGAGGCCGTCGTTCGGCAGGGCTATGACCCAGGAGTCGTCCAGCTCCCCGGCCACTGCCGGCGCGGCCAGCCAGAGCCCGCCGGGGATGCACCACAAAGCCGCGCACAGGGCGCGGGTCAGCGATTCCTTCATGAAGCGCGTCATCGTCTCCTCACGCCGAGTGCGCCAGCGCCGCGTCGGGCGCCAGGGGAAGGACGACGCGGAACTCCGCCCCGCCCTCCGGCCGGTTGCGGGCGGCCACGCGCCCGCCGTGCGCCTGCACCGTCTGCTTCACCAGCGCCAGGCCGAGCCCGGTGCCGCGCGACTTCGTGGTGAAGTCAGGCTCCCAGATGCGCTCCAGGTTCTCGGGCGGAATGCCCGGGCCGCCATCGAGCACCCGCACCTCCACCCACCCCTCGGCCGCGCGCGCCACCACCTGCACCGATCCGGGAGCCGCATCCGCCCCCACCGCGTCGCCCGCGTTGAGGAGGAGGTTGGCGAAGGCGCGGCTGAGGGCGTCGTAGTGGCCGCGCACCATGGGCAGCTCCACCGGCAGGCGCAGCCGCGGCTCCGAGCCGGCGGGGAGGTGGGTGCGGAGGAGGTACTCCAGCAGCTCGCGCAGGTCCACCTCGCTCTGCGGCCCCTCGGGAAGGCGGCCGAACTGGGCAAAGGAGCGGGCCAGCTCCTCCAGCCGCGCGCTCTCCTCGCCCAGCGTCTCCAGCGCCTCGCGCTCGGCGGGGGTGCCGGCGCCGCCGCGCTCCAGCGTGCGCAGGGCGAAACGGATGGGGGTGAGCGGGTTCTTGAGCTCGTGCGCCACCCGGCGCGCCATCGCCACCCAGGTCCGCATCCGCTCCGCCTCCAGCTCGCGGGCGCGGGCCTCGTCCAGCTCGCGCGCCATGGTGCGGAGGGCATCGCGCAGAACGCCGAACTCGTCGTTCCCCTGCCGCCCCTCGTCGTCGTCCGGGAGGGCCTGGCCGCGGGCGACGAGGCCGGCCCACCCCACCAGCTCCTCCACCGGCTG
>DASVVI010000926.1:0-3242 GCA_036386635.1 Longimicrobium sp. | reverse complement strand
GGGCCCCTCACACCACCGCCGCCTCCACCAGCTCCAGCGTCCCCGCGTCCGCATCCAGGCGCGCGCGGATGCCCATGGGGAGCGTCCAGTTGTCCTCGATGTGGCCGAAGGGGAACCCCATCGCCACCGGAACGCCCAGGCCGCCCAGCAGGTCGCGGATCACGTCCGTGGCCGTGGGGGTGTCGGGGCGCCCCGCGTCCGGCATCTCGCTGATGGCTCCGATGGCGATGCCGGCCACGCGGTCCAGCACCCCCGCCAGGCGAAGCTGCGACAGGAGCCGGTCTAGCTTGTACGCCGCCTCGCCCACCTCCTCCAGGAAGAGGATCGCGCCTTCGGGGCGGATGGTGTACGGTGTGCCGATCATGGACGCGAGCAGCGACAGGTTCCCTCCCAGCAGCGGTCCCTCGGCGACACCGGGCGCGATCGTCTCCGCGCGGCCGGGGCCGTCGTCGGGGAAGGGAAGGGCGCCCGCCGGGGCGTCATCCGCCAGGACGCGGAAGAGGGTGTCTCGCGAGAAGTCGTTGAAGACCTCGGTCGCGGGGTGCGGCCCGTGAAAGGAGACGAGCCCCAGCCGCTGGATGGCGAGGTGGATCGCGGTGTTGTCGCTGTAGCCGATCACCGGACGTGGCCGGGCGGCGAGCGCATCCAGATCCAGCCGGTCCACGATGCGCATGACGCCGTAGCCGCCGCGCAACGCCCAGATCGCGTCGTTGGACGGATCGCGCAGGGCGGCGTTGAAGTCGGCGGCGCGCGCGTCATCGTCGCCGGACAGGTAGCCGACGCGGCCGCGAGCGTTCTCGCCGACGACGGGCTCCCATCCCCAGTCCGCGAGGCGGTCGGCGGCGCGCTCCACGGCGCCGGGGGCGAGCGGGCCGGCGGGGGCCACGAGCGCCACCCGCGAGCGGGCCCGAAGGCGGGGCACCAGGATCATCGCGCGCCCTCCGCGAAGGCGAGCACGCCGAGCGCCCCCGCGGCCAGTGCTGCCCCGGCCAGGTACGGCGCCGAGATCCCCAGATGCGCGAAGGCGAACCCGCCCCCCATCGGCCCCGCCACGCGGCCCAGCGCGCCGATCGACTGGTAGACGCCCAGCACCTTTCCCTGCTCGGCCGGCCCCGCTGCACGCGACACCCACGACGACAGCGAGGGTGACGCCGTCCCCTGCCCGAACGCCAGCGCCGCGAGCGCCACTCCGAGCGCCGCGAGCGACGGCGCGACGGCGAGCGCCCCCATCCCCGCGGCAAGCACCGCCAGGCCCAGGATCGCGGTGCGGCGCTCGCCCAGCCGCCTCGTCAGCCGCCCCACGCCCCACCCCTGCGCCAGCACGGAGATCAGCCCCAGGTAGGCGAAGAGGAAGGCCACCTCGCGCGGCCCCATCCCCCAGCGCTGGTACGCCCACAGCGAGAGCGTCGCCTCCGCGCCCGCGAAGGCGAGCGTCAGCAGGAGCGCGGCGGAGTAGGGCGCGCGCAGGCGGCGGTCCGTCCAGCCGCGCAGTCGGGCGGCGAGGCCGGGGGTGCGTGGCGCCGTGTCGCGCGCCCCCGGCGGGAGCGACTCGGGGAGCCACCAGAGCGCCAGCAGCGCGTTCCCCAGCGTCAGCGCCGCGGCGACGAAAAAGGGCACCGCCGTCCCGAACCCCGCCAGCGCCCCGCCGATCGCCGGCCCCAGGATGAAGCCCAGCCCGAACGCCGCCCCGATCAACCCCATCGCCTTCGCGCGCCGCTCGGGAGCGGAGACGTCGGCCACGTACGCCTGCGCCACACCCACGTTTGCGCCCATCAGCCCGCCCAGCGCGCGCGCCGCCAGCAGCGTCGCCACGCTCCCCGCGAAGCCGCAGAGCAGGTACGAAAAGGCCGATCCGAAGAGGCCCACCAGCAGCACGGGTCGCCGTCCGAACCTGTCCGAAAGGCGTCCCCAGCCCGGCGCGAAGAGGAACTGCATCGCCGAGTACACGGCCAGCAGCGACGCCACCGCCACCGCGCCGGCGCCGAAGCCCTGCGCGTACAGGGGGAGGAGGGGGATGACGATCCCGAACCCTACCAGGTCCAGCAGCACGGTGACGAAGACGATGGACAGGGGCGAGCGCCGGCCGCCCTCCGCCGGGGGCGCGGCGGGGCGCGCGCGGAGGCGGGGGCGGGAGGGCGCGGGCAGTACGGATCGGGTCACGACCAGGGTTCCATCTCGCTGCGTGCGGCGGGGCCGCGGGTCCTTGGGCCTCCCGGCGGGAGGGGGAAAGCGGCCGGGAAGATACCGCCCCGGGCGTGGCGAGACAACGACTTGCGGGGCCATGGGTGGCACAGTGCGTGCTGCGCGGCTACGTTCATCCATCGAACGATCCAGCCACACCGGGAGCGCTTTGATGAACGACGTGATCGAGACCGCGGACGCCCTCCACGCGAGCGCCAACCGCCTCTACTGGCACAGCCGCGACTCCGTGGACGCCCTCGCCGCGCGGCTGGGGATGAGCCGCCACGCCTTCTACCAGTCGATCCGGCCGGAGCCCGCGCGCCGCGCCTGCGCCGCATGCGGAGGCGAGCTCGAGTTCGCCAACCGCACCGCCCGGCAGACGTCGCGCGCCCGCTGCGCCGGCTGCGGCGCCACCGAGCGCGTGGCCCCGCCCGCCGTCCAGTCCGTGGTGGTCGAGGACGTTCTCCCCGCGCCCCCTCCGCCGCCTCCGAGCGCGCGCCCCAGCTTCCGCGGCTGGAATCTCTCCCGCTGGCGCCGCGAGCTGGCCGCCGTCCCCCGCGAGCGCGCCGCGATGGTGGGCGGCGCGGCGGCGCTGGGCGTGGCCGCGGGCGTTCTCGCCCTGGAGCTCCTCAACCCCTCGCGCTGGTGATGCCGGTCGACGCATCGCGCACGGATGCGCTGCGGAAGATGGCCGCCGCGCATCCCGAAGATCCGCGCCCCCGCTTCGGCCTGGCCCTGGAGTTCGAGCGCGCCGGCGACTGGGAGTCCGCCGCCGCCGAGCTCCGCGCCTACCTGAACCTCGCGGACGACGAGGGGAACGCCTTCGGCCGCCTGGGCCACGCCCTGCGCCAGCTCGGCCGCGACGACGAGGCCCGCGAAGCCTACCGCCAGGGCATCGCCGCCGCCGAGCGCCACGGCCATCCGACGATGGCGATGGAGTTCGAGGAGGTGCTGGAGGAGTGGAACTGAGGGGAACGGGGAACGGGGAACGGGGAATGGGAACAGCTTGAACTGCTCGTGTGGCCGTTGTAGTTCCCGTTCCCCGTTCCCCCTCCCCCATT
>DASVVI010000925.1:0-2031 GCA_036386635.1 Longimicrobium sp. | reverse complement strand
CGCCGTCGAGTCGTTCCTTGGCACGCTCCTGCAGGCCGTCGTCGTGCGCGATCTGGACGCCGCCCGGCTGGTGCGCCGCTGGTTCCGCGACGAGTGGAACGGCGGCGGGACGCTCCTCCTCCTCCCGCTCGACGCGCCCGGCGTCCGCGACGCCCTCCCCGCCGCGCACTCGCTGGGCGTCAGCGGCACGGGCGAGGGGCACGGGTGGGTGGGGGTCTTCCTGGAGGGGCTCGTGTTCGTGGCGGGGGAGGACGCGCTGGAGGGCTTCGGCGGCGCGCGCGTGGACTCACTGGGCGATACGGTGGATGCGCGCGGAGTCATACGCCTCGGCCAGCCGCTCTCCGGCGAAGGGATCCTGGCCCGCCGCGAAGCCCTCGCCCGACTGCGCGACGAGCTTGCCGACGCCGAGGTCGCGCACGACCGTCAGGTGCGCGAGCGCGACTCGCTCGTCCAGCAGCTCGGCGAGGCGGAGGAGCGCGCACGCGACGCGGAGGAGATGCGCCGCGTCACGGAAGCCGAGCTGCGCCGCCTGGATGCCGAGGCCGCCGCGCACGGACACCGCCGCGGCCGGCTGGAGCTGGAGCGCGAGGAGGTGCACGCCGCCATCGCCGCCACGCAGCGCGATACCCTGGAGGCCACTGCCCGCATCGCCGCGCTCGACGAGCGCCTGAGCCAGCTCGCCCGCGCCGCCGCCGATGCGGGCGCCGAAGCCCTGCGAGCCGGCGCCGGCCTGGCGGAGCTGGACGCGGCGTGGGAGGATGCGCGCGACGAGGAGTCCGAGCTGCGCGTCGCGCTCGCCCGTGCCGAGGGGGAGCTGCGCGAGACGGAGCGCGCGCTCGCCGCCGCCCGCAACGGCGCCGATGCCGCCCTTCGCCGCGGCGCCACCCTCGAAGCCGAGGCCACCGAGCTGCGCCGCTCGCTCGATGGCCTCGCCGGGGTGCGCGACCGCGCGGGCGACGAGGTGGAGATCCTCTTCCGCGAGCGCGACGAGCAGGCCGCCTCCCTCGCCAACCTGGACGCGCGCCTGGCGGAGCTGGAGTCCGAAGCCGCCGCGGCCGAGGAAGCGGTCCGCGTCGCCCGCCGCCGCGAGTCCGACGCCGGGGAGGAGCGCCACCGCCGGCAGCTGGAGCGCGCCGAGCTGGAGGGCCGCCTCCTGCGCGCCCGCGAGCGGCTGGAGGTAGAGTGGGGACGCCCGTGGGACGTCCTCGCCGCCGCCGCGCGCACGGTCGAAGAAGGCGACGCCGACGCATGGCGGGCTGAGGTGAAGGAGGTGGCGGAGCAGGTGAGCGCGCTGGGGCCCATCAACATGCTCGCCGTGCAGGAGCACGAGGAGGAGGACCGCCGGCTTCAGTTTCTCATCGAGCAGCGCACCGACCTCACCACCGCGCGCGACGACCTGGCGAACGCCATCCGCCAGATCAACCGCACGGCGCGCGAAGTGTTCATGACGACGTTCGACACCGTGCGCGAGAACTTCCACCGCACCTTTCAGTCGCTCTTCCAGGGCGGCGAGTGCGACGTGTGGCTCACCGATCCCGACGACCCGCTGGAGTCGCCGATCGAGATCCACGCCTCGCCGCGCGGCAAGAAGACGCAGCGCATCCACCTCCTCTCCGGCGGCGAGCGCACGCTCACGGCGCTCTCGCTCCTCTTCGCCATCTACCTGGTGAAGCCGTCTCCCTTCTGCCTCTTCGACGAGGTGGACGCGCCGCTGGACGAGTCCAACGTGGGCCGCTTCATCCAGCTGCTGGACGACTTCAAGGAGCAGACGCAGTTCATCGTCATCACCCACAACCCGCGCACCATGGAGTCCGCCGATTGGATCTACGGCGTGACGATGGAGGAGCCGGGGGTGTCGTCGGTCGTGGGGGTGGAGCTGCAGGGGGCGTGGGAGTACGGGGAGAGGAAGACGGCGTAGGCGGGTGAACGGGGCGGGCGGTGGTGCGCGGGCGGGCACGGGCAGCCACGTGGGGCGGCCCCTACGGGGTTCGGTGTGCGGGGCCTGGGTTTGAGACCGGCAGGGGAGGGCAG
>DASVVI010000924.1:0-1682 GCA_036386635.1 Longimicrobium sp. | reverse complement strand
CCCGCACTGGAGCAGTTCCTCACCAGCCAGGGCCGCCGCAAGTTCGTGCGCCCGCTCTACGCCGAGCTGATGGCGCAGGGCGAGTGGGGCCAGTCGCTCGCGCGCAGCATCTACGCGCGTGCCCGCCCCGGCTACCACCCGGTGACAACGGGCTCGGTGGATGCCATCGTGAAGTAGCCACAGCGTTTAGACAGTGATCGGAGGGGCGCCCGCGGATGCGTGGGCGGCCCTCCGCGCATCCGGGCGTGACGCGCGGGCGGGTGCGCTCGTCGTACGATTTGAGGCGGTGCAACTCGCGGCGGCGGCGAGGTGTACGCAGGGGACGGGGGAGCGCGAAACCGTGCGACGAGGAGGGGGGCCGATGCTACAGCGGAACGACGGGACCGGCGGCCAGGACGACGTGTGGCTGCGCGCGCAGATCGCCGAGATCGTGGCGGGTGGGTGGACGCTGGAGGAGCTGGAGACGATCGGGATCAGCCGCGCGATGCTGACCCGCCTCGGCTTCCGCGACGACCATCCGCGCCTCTTCGACGACCCCGTCCCCCGCCGCCGTCCCGCGCGACGACCGCGCCCGGACCCCGGCGCTCCGCGCCCCCTGCACGGCACCGAGGCCGCGTCCCCTGTTCAACGGGACGCGGCCTCTGCGTTTCGGGGACCTTGCACCGCGGGCGCGCGGACCGCAACGTGAGCCCGCCCTGAAACCGCCAGTCGCATCCCACCCGCCATATCGGAGAACCATGTCTGACTCGAACCCCACCCCCGCGCTCGGTGTGACTCCGTACCTTACCGTCCGCGGTGCCAGCCAGGCCGCCGAGTTCTACAAGCACGCCTTCGCCGCGGAGGAGCTCGGCCGCCACGACGCGGGCGACGGCAAGCGCCTGATGCACTGCCACCTGCGCATCAACGGGGCGGACGTGATGATGTCGGACGAGTTCCTCGAATACGGCGCCGGACTCGGCGACGGTCCCAAGGGCGTGACCCTGCACCTCGCCGTGGACGACGCGGACCTCTGGTTCAACCGCGCCGTCGAGGCCGGCGCCACCGTCACCATGCCCCTCGCCGACCAGTTCTGGGGCGACCGCTACGGCCAGCTCCGCGACCCGTTTGGCCACGCCTGGTCCATCGGCGCGCCGGTGAAGGGGTAACGGGGCACCGCGGCGCCGGGGGCGAATGCGCCGGGGGATGACGGCACCCGGGATCGAAACCCGACGCCGCATCAACGGGGGCGCATTTCCATCGCCGGTCGCCGGGGGCTGAAGCCCCCGGCTGGAACCACGGGAAGACCGCTGAAGCGGTCTTGCGCAACGGGCATCAGAGCCCGAGTCCGCGCAGGCGGACTTTGCGCTGTTGTAGCCGCGAATTCATTCGCCCGGGGGAAACGGAACACCCGGCGCACCCGGCGGGATCGGCACATCCGACGCATCCGGCGGGATCGGCGGGACGTCCTGGCAGATGATGGGGACGCCCTCGGCCTGGAGGGGGGCGGCGCGGCGATCGAGGCGCGCGCCCTCGCCGAGGGTGGTGAGGTGCATGGAGAGGAGGGCGCGCGACAGGCCGGCCGGCGAGGCGACGCCCCGCGCCTCCGCCTCGGCGGCGTAGCGCCGGGCACCGTTGGTGATGCGCAGCGCCGATTCCAGCAGGTGCCGCGTCATGCAGTTGAAGCCCGGCACACGCGAGAGGGC
>DASVVI010000923.1:0-2161 GCA_036386635.1 Longimicrobium sp. | reverse complement strand
CACGGGGCGTCGCACTGGCTGGCGGCGGTGCAGCTCTGGTATGGCGCCTGGTGCGAACAATCCGGCGGGATGGCGCCCGCGGTGGCCGTGCGGGCTCCAATCCCCAGTCCACCCGCGACGACCAGGGCGAACGTCAGGCGTACGGCGCGATCGAGGAGCTTTGGCATCATCGCCTCTGTTGTTGGACGGGAACACGTTGGCGCCGCGGAAGCGCGGCACGCGTGCTTATCGCCCGGCCACCGCCGGGGTGCGGGCGGCCGGCGGCGCGCCCGGAAGCGGGCGGGCGACGGCGGCGATCACGGAGTCCGCGGCGGGGCCCACGTCCAGGCGGCCGACGCGCGAGTGCATCACGCGGCCCCGCTCGTCGATCACCAGCGTCTGGGGGACGTTGTTGAAGCGAAAGAGCCCCGCCGTGCGGGGGTCGAGCAGGATGGCGGAGGGGTAGCGCAGGCCGTGCCGCTGGGCGTAGCGGCGCGTCGCCTCCAGGCTGTCGAGCGAGACGGCGACGACACGGGCAGCGGGGTTGCCCTGGAGCTGCCCCGCGATGCGCTTCCAGGCGGGGATGCTCGCCAGGCAGAACGGGCACTGCGTGTTGTACACGAAGAGAACCTGTCGCGTACCGGGAGCCACCTCGCCCAGCACGACGGACGCGCCGTCCAGCGTGGGCGTGCTCCGCACGGGGACGTACGCGCCGGGCTGCAGGCTGCGCGAGCGCTGCAGGAGGAGGTCGCGCTCCTTGCGCGCGCCGTCCAGCTGGCGCGAGAGGACGATCACCAGGCCGGTGGCGAAGAGCAGGGCGATCAGGGGGAAGAACGACGCGATTCGCTTCGCGGACATGGAATGCTCCCGGGTGTGGATGCTACGTTGTGCCGCATAGTACGCGAGCACTAAAGAGGGCGCAATATGTCTGTGCTCGTTAAGAGGCGGCGGGCGCGCGGCGTTTCGGTTGCCGCGGGCGGGGGAGCGCCTTACCTTGTCGCGCTCCGCAGCCACCCTCACACGGAGCCCGCGCCCTGAACGCGACCGTAGCCGCCACCGACCTCCCCTTCCCGCTGCGCGTGCGGGGCAAGGTGCGGGACGTGTACGACCTCGGAGACGCGCTGTTGATGGTCGCCACCGACCGGGTGAGCGCCTTCGACGTGGTGCTGCCCGACGCCGTGCCGCGCAAGGGCGAGGTGCTCACCCTGCTCTCGGCGTGGTGGTTCGCGCGCACGGCCGACCTGGTGCCCAACCACCTGTTGTCGGTGGATCCGGACGCCATCGCGCGGCGCTACCCCGCCCTGGCGCCCCTGGGCGAAGTGTGGGCGCGGCGGTCGATGCTGGTGAGGAAGCTGGAGCCGTTCCCGGTGGAGTGCGTGGTGCGCGGCTATCTGAGCGGCTCCGCGTGGAAGGAGTACCGCGAAAGCGGCACCCTGGCCGGCGAGCCGCTCCCGGCGGGGCTGCGCGAGAGCGACCGGCTCCCCGAGCCGCTCTTCTCCCCCGCCACCAAGGCGGAAACGGGACACGACGAGAACATCGCCTTCGCCCGCATGCGGGAGATCGTGGGCGCGGAAGCGGCCGGCCGCCTCCGCGCCCATTCCCTTGCGCTGTACGCGCGTGGCCGCGAGGCGGCGGCGCGGGCGGGGATCATCGTGGCGGACACCAAGTTCGAGTTCGGCACGGACGCGGACGGGACGCTGCGGGTGATGGACGAGGTGCTGACGCCCGACTCGTCGCGCTTCTGGCCGGCCGATCTCTACCAGCCGGGCCGCGGGCAGCCCTCGCTGGACAAGCAGCCGCTGCGTGACTGGCTGGAGTCGCTGGTGGCGGAGGGGCGCTGGGCCAAGGCGCCGCCGGGCCCGCCCCTGCCGCCCGAGGTGGTGGCGGAGACCTCCGCGCGCTATCAGGACGCCTTCCACCGGCTCACGGGCATGACGCTGGACGACTTCCCCCTGCACTCCCCGGAGTCCGCGTGAACGTCGCCGTCCCGCGCCGCCGGCTCCGCCGCGGCATCGTCATCCTCCCCAGCGCCTTCACCCTGGGGAACCTCTTCCTGGGCGTGTGGGCGATCGTGGAGGCGTCGCGCGGCCAGTTCTGGAACGCGGGATGGATGATCGTGCTGGCCGGCGTCATGGACATGTTCGACGGCCGCATCGCCCGCTTCACCGCCACCGGCTCCCCG
>DASVVI010000922.1:0-2365 GCA_036386635.1 Longimicrobium sp. | reverse complement strand
GACGACGCCCGCGCCGCGCTGGAGGCCGCCCGCGCCGCGCAGCCCGCCTGGGAAGCGCTCAGCGGCGTGCAGCGCGCCGCGTACCTCGCCCGCATCGCGCGCGCGATCGAGGCGGACTCCGAGCGGCTGGCGCGCGTGGTGGTGCGCGAGCAGGGGAAGCCGCTCGTTGAGGCGCGCGGCGAGATCGGCGGCACGGCGGGCTTCTTCGACTACTTCACCTCATTCGCGCGCGCCCCCGCCGGCGAGATCCTTCCCTCCGATGCGCCCGACGAGGACATCTGGATTCGCAGCGTTCCCTACGGCGTGGTGGCGGCCATCATCCCGTGGAACTACCCGGCGGCGCTCTTCGCCCGCAAGGTGGCGCCGGCGCTCATGGCGGGGAACACCATCGTGGTGAAGCCGCACGAAGACACCCCGCTCAGCGCCCTGGAGCTGGCCCGCATCTGCGAGGCGGCGGGGCTGCCGCCCGGCGTCGTCAACGTGGTGACGGGCGCGGGGCGCGAGGTGGGCGACGCGCTGGTCCGCGACCGCAACACCAACCTGGTGACGGTCACCGGCTCCGTTCGCGCCGGCCGCGAGATCCTGGCCGCCGCCGCCGAGAACATCACCGTCGTCTCGCTGGAGCTGGGCGGCAAGGCGCCCTTCATCGTGATGGAGGATGCCGACGTGGAGCTCGCCGTGCGCAACGCCATCCACGCGCGCTTCGTGAACTGCGGCCAGGTGTGCACCTGCAACGAGCGCACGTACGTCCACCGCCGCGTCTTCGACCGCTTCCTGGAGCGCTACGTCGCCCTGGCCGGCGGGCTGCGCATGGGCGACCCCATGCGCACCGACATCGACCTCGGCCCCAAGGTCAACGAAGCTGAAGTGGTCAAAGTGGACGCGATGGTGGCACGCGCCCGGCAGCAGGGCGCGGAGGTGGTGCTGGGCGGCCGGCGTCCCGAGGGCGGCGAGTTCGGGCGCGGCTTCTGGTACCAGCCGACCGTGCTCACCGGGGTGCGCAACGACATGGAGATCATGCAGCAGGAGGTCTTCGGCCCCGTGTCGCCGGTGATGGCGTTCGACGACTTCGACGAGGCGATCTCGCTCGCCAACGACACGCCGTACGGCCTCAGCGCCTACCTCTTCACGAGCGACCTCAAGAAGATGATGCGCGCGGTGAACGCGCTGCGCTGCGGCGAAGTGTACATCAACAAGATCGGCCCCGAGCAGTTCCAGGGCTTCCACGCCGGCTACGGCCTCAGCGGCATGGGCGGCGACGACGGCCACCACGGCTACGCCCACTACTTCCGCAAGAAGACCGTCTACGTGAGCTACGGCGACGGCTCCACGGAGGGGATGATGCCGTACGGCACGGCTGCCGCCCCGCTTCCGCCGCAGTAGCGGATGCACGTCTCGCTCGCCTACGGCCGCGGCCGGCTGCAGGTGGCCGTCCCCGATGACGCGGTGGTGATCTCGCCCCGCGAGCTGCCGGGGCTGCGCGACGAGCACGCCGCCTTCCTGGAAGCCGTGCGGTCACCAACCGCTGCCGCGCCCCTCCGCAAGCTCGCGACGGAGCGGTCCACCGTCGCCATCTCCATCTCTGACATCACGCGCCCCACCCCCAGCGAGCGCCTGGTCCCCTGGATCATGGCGGAGCTGGCGCACGTGCCGCGCGACAACTTCGTCATCCTGAACGGCACTGGCTCGCACCGCCCCAACACGCGCGACGAGCTGGTGACGATGCTCGGCGCGGACATCGTGGACACCGTGCGCATCGTCAACCACGACGCCTTCGCGGAGTCGGGGCTCACCCGCGTGGGCGACACACCGCTCGGCGGCGAGGTGTGGGTGAGCGACGAATGGCTGCGCGCGGACGTGCGGATCGTGACGGGCTTCGTGGAGCCGCACTTCTTCGCGGGTTTCAGCGGCGGCGCAAAGGGGGTGATCCCGGCGCTGGCGGGGATTCGCACCATCAAGCACCTGCACAGCGCGCGCATGATCGGCGATCCGGGCTCCACCTGGGCGCGGCTGGAGGGGAACCCGGTGCAGGAGGAGATCCGCGCGGCGGTGGCGATGGCGGCGCCGCACTTCCTGGTCAACGTCGCCATCAATCCTCGACGCGAGATCACGGGCGTGTGGGCGGGCGACTACCTGCAGGCGCACGAGGATGCGTGCCGCTTCGTCGCGCGCCACGCCACCCGCGCGGTGGACCGCGCCTTCGACGTCGTCCTCTCCACCAACAGCGGCTACCCGCTCGACCAGAGCGTCTACCAGGCGGTGAAGGGGATGAGCGCCGCCGCGCGCATCGTGAAGCCCGGCGGCGCCATCGTCGTCGCCGCCGAGTGCAGCGACGGCCTCCCCGACCACGGCAGCTTCAAGGACC
>DASVVI010000921.1:0-1702 GCA_036386635.1 Longimicrobium sp. | reverse complement strand
CTCCCCCGCGAAGAGCTTGCTCTCCAGCGAGGGGGCGATGAAGTCGCCGGCGTGGAAGACCATCACCGGGTTCCCGCCGGCGCGGCGGGTGCGCTCCACTAGCGTCGTGACGCGCCCCAGCCCGCCGACGTGGCCGTTCTCCACCGCGTCGATGCGGTACACGTCGTTGATCTGCACCACGGACAGCGCGGGCACGAAGCGGCCCTGCGCCGCGGCCGGTGCGGCGGCGAGCAGGAGCGCGGCAAGGGTCGCCAGGGCGCGCGGTGAACGCATCGAAACTGCTGGCATCGTCAGGAGATTACGGGGATCGCGAACCGGAAGGGTGAACGCGGGTTTCAGATTACGAAGAGGGCGCCGGATGCACAAGGAGAGACTCCGCGCACGAAATCCTTCCGCGCCGCGCGAAGTCGCATTATCTTCATTTCCCCCCCACAGCCACGCGTACCCGTCCCCGGCCCCGCCGCCGCGTCGCCGCACCCCTGTTGCCGATGTACCTCCCCGCCTCCATACGCAAGCACGCGCCTCCGCTCCTGGCGGGCGCCGCACTGGCCGCCGTCGCGCTGGCTGGCATGGCCGCGCTCGCCCGTGCCGGCGGCACCGCGCCCGCCGACCCGCCGATGGTGCTCCCCGCCATCCACGCGGCCCCGGCGGTCACGGTGGACACGCTCTTCGTGGGCGGCTTCGCGCGCGGCTCCTTCACCGAGGCGCTCGCCACGCTGGCCAGCGACCTGTCGCCGGCGGAGCGCGGGATGGTGGGGCGCCACCTGGACAAGATCTACATGCCGGTGCTGGAGGGCGGGGCGCTGAGCGGGGGCGGGCGGCTGCGGGTGGCGTACGAGCGCACGCGGCGGCCGGACGGCACCACCCGCTCCATCCAGGTGCTCGCCGCCGAGGCTGCGGTGGGCGGGGGGATGCACACCGTCTTCCTGTACGACCAGGGCGAGGCGCCCGGCTACTACGACGACCTGGGCCGATCGCTGGACCCCGTTGCCTGGAGCGGCCCGCTGGCCTCCATGCGCGTGACCTCGCCCTTCAAGCTGGGCCGGATGCACCCGCTGCTGCGCCGCATCCTGCCGCACACCGGCGTGGACCTGGCGGCCGGCTACGGCACCCCGGTGCGCGCCACGGGGGACGGGAGCGTGTCGTACGCGGCGCCGCGCGGCGGCTACGGGAACATGGTGGAGATCCAGCACCCCAACGGCTACGCCACGCGCTACGCCCACCTTTCGCGCATCTCCCCCGCCGTCGCCGCGGGGATGCCGGTGCGCCAGGGCGACGTGATCGGCTACGTGGGCTCCTCGGGCCTCGCGACCGGCCCGCACCTGCACTACGAGGTGCGCCGCAAGGGCCGCCCGGTGAACCCCCTCCTCGCGCAGGCCGAGGCCGGCTCGACCCGCGACGTCGGCTACGACGACGGCTGGCGCGGCGAGCGCCGCAAGTTGGGCCGCCTGCTGGCGCGTGCACCCACGCTGGTGTCGAGGAGGGCGTTCAGGTAGTCCCTCAGCGCGCAGGGCCCCCTCCCCCGCTCGTTCCTCGCGGCCCCTCCCCCAAACCGCTGGGGGAGGGGCGCTTGGCGTGCGTTGGTGCCCGCGTGGCAGGCTTCGGCGCGCGGGAGGGCACGGGCAGACACCTGGGGCGGCCCCTACGAGTTTGGGTGCGAGGGGCAGGGGGTTGAGCCGGGCCGGGGGTGGGCAGACACGCA
>DASVVI010000920.1:0-3867 GCA_036386635.1 Longimicrobium sp. | reverse complement strand
AATACTCCGCGTACCTGCCTACCTGCAGCGGCGTGAGCCTCGACCAGTCATAGCGGTGCATTCACTTTCTCAATAGGAGGATCTGCGAAGACGTCTTCGTCCGTGTGGATGCCACGAGCAGCGGCGTACGGAAGAAGCTCCTGCCGTAGCGTCCGGAACCGGCGGATGAAAACGTACTCGCGCAGCGCCGTACGAATCAGCTCGCTACGCGAAACGCCCTCGGCCCGCGCCAGACCGTCGATCTCGGCCCTGAGCTCGCTGGGCAAGCTGATCGAGATGGGTCGCATCATTCGTCTTCCGCGCGGAGCGAGGCGGTGCGCGCTTCGGTGAGTTCGGCCAGGCAGCGCAGGCGCACGACCTGGTACTCGCGCCGGCCCGCCGACCTGGAGCTGCGGAAGTCGCATTCGGCTTCGCGGAAGCGCTCCCAGAGCTGCTCGGCGGCGCGGAGCTTTCCGCGCGGCTCCGGCTCCAGGCGCGCCGCGGTCTCGCGGAACACGCGCTGCTGTTCCGCGTGCGCCCTGCGGTAACGGTCGACGGCGCACTGGTACATCGCGGCAAAGGTCTGCGCATCGCACCGCGGCTCCTGCGCGCCGAGCGTGAGGGCCAGCGCGATCATCGAAATGCCGGTCATGATCCGTCTCCCAAGCGCTCGCGTATCCGTCGCGCGCGCCATCGTCGCTGTGCAGGAAGGAAAACTGCGCCTCACACAGAGACACAGAGCCACAGAGGGAGAACTGCAATAGTGGTTCTCTGTGGCTTGCAGTTCCCTCTGTGTTCTCTGTGTGAGGCTTTCTTCTCTTTCTCTGCGTCTCCGCGTCTCCGCGTGAGGCCTGCTGTTTACGGAGCGCGAACCCTCAGGCCGAACTCTGGGTACACAAACAGATGGGCCTAGGCCGCACTCGCACGCCAGAGCCCCAAAGGCCCGGATGCGGCATCGTATGTCCCATTTTGCCCCTGCCGTGGAGTATACGGTGCGGTCCGGAGCGGGCAACAGCCTTGCGGGGCCACGGGAGTGAGCTAGTATCCATGATTCGGGCACAACCATCGGAAAGGGCGCGGCTGGCGGCGCCCAAGGAGTGAGATGACTACATCATCCCCCCGACGGACTCTGGCGTTGCTGGTGGGCGCAGTGATCTGCGGCGGCGCGGGGCAGGCGGCGGCGCAGGGGCACTCGCACGGCGGGCAGCACACGCAGGCGGCGGCGCCGGCGGACAGCGTGCACCGGCCGTGGACCGCGGCGGACGTGCACTTCATGTCGCACATGATCGGGCACCACGCCCAGGCCATCGAGATGGCGCGCCTGGCGCCCACGCACGGCGCCAACCCCACCGTGCGCCGGCTGGCCGAGCGCGTCATCAACGCCCAGCAGGACGAGATCGCCACGATGCAGCAGTGGCTCCGCGACCGGAAGCAGCCGGTGCCGGAGGCGCGCGCGTCGGCCACGATGACGATGACCACGAACGGCGTCGAGCACCAGATGCGGATGCCGGGGATGCTCACCGACGCGCAGATGAAGCAACTGGACGAGGCGAGGGGGCCCGAGTTCGACCGGCTCTTCCTGACCTTCATGATCCAGCACCACCGCGGCGCGGTCGCCATGGTGGAGGAGCTGTTCGGCACGTACGGGGCCGGGCAGGACGAGACGGTGTTCAAGTTCGCATCGGACGTGAACGTCGATCAGACCACCGAGATCGCGCGGATGCAGCAGATGCTGGTCGCGATTCTCTTCGATGGAGGCACCCCGTGAGCCAACCGATGTCCGTGCGCAGGTCCCT
Organism: Longimicrobium sp.; assembly: GCA_036386635.1. Lineage (GTDB taxonomy): Bacteria > Gemmatimonadota > Gemmatimonadetes > Longimicrobiales > Longimicrobiaceae > Longimicrobium. Next base: position 2,092 of record DASVVI010000920.1, on the reverse strand, counting down.
TTTGGCCCCTATCCAGGAAGACGCGATGCAATCACCGTCCCCCGCTCCGCGCGCCGCGCTGAAGCGGTCGCTCGTCGCCGCGCTGCTCTCGCTGGCCGCGCTCACCCCGGCGATCGCCCAGAACGGCGGCCCGTCGTCGGGCTCCGACAACCGCGCGCCCATCGCCCCCGCGCCCGATCCGCGCGTGGGCCTTCGCGCCGGCCTCCACGACGCCGCCGAGGCGACGTGGAACATGCGCATCCTCTCCAAGACGCGCCCGCCGGAGCGGTTCGCCACGAGCACCAACTCCGACCTGGCGTTCAGCGGCAAGTACGCCATCCAGGGGAACTACAACGGCTTCCAGGTCTGGGACATCAGCAACCCCAGGAGCCCCACGCTGGCCAAGGAGTACTTCTGCCCGGCCTCGCAGAGCGACGTGTCGGTGTACAAGAACCTCCTGTTCGTGTCCGGCGAGGCGGGGTCGGGCCGGCTGGACTGCGGCGGGCAGGGCGTGCCGGAGCCGGTGAGCCGCGAGCGGCTGCGCGGGCTGCGCATCTTCGACATCAGCGACATCAACAACCCGCGCTACCTGGGCAACGTGCAGACGTGCCGCGGCTCGCACACGCACACGGTGCTCGCCGACCCGCGCGATCCGCAGAACGTGTACGTCTACATCTCCGGCTCGGCCGGGGTGCGCTCGCCCGAGGAGCTTCCGGGGTGCGTGAGCGACACGCCGGACAGGAACCCGAACTCGGCGCTCTTTCGCATCGAGGTCATCCGCGTGCCGCTGGCCAACCCGGGGAGCGCCGCCATCGTGAGCTCGCCGCGCATCTTCACCGGCCTGACGGCTCCGCAGCGCCACGGCGAGACGCCGGAAGACGTCGCCAACAACGCCCGCATGGTCGCCGCGGCGAAGGCGCAGGGGGCGTTCACCGCCATGGTCCAGGGGATGGAGCGGGTGCTTCCGCCCCGCATGACGGCGCCGATGCTGGACAGCATCGTGAAGGCTCGCGGCGGCACCGGCACGCCCACGGGCGCGGACAGCGCCGCGCTGCGCGCCGGCATCCAGAACATCATCAACCAGATGATCGGCGAGCAGGCGGGGGCCGGCCCGCGGCCGGGGCCCACGCAGTGCCACGACATCACGGTGTACCCGGCGGTCGGGCTGGCCGGCGGCGCCTGCGAGGGCTACGGGCTGCTGCTGGACATCCGCAACCCGGCGAACCCGGTGCGCCTCACCGCCGTGGCCGACTCCAACTTCTCGTACTGGCACTCGGCGACGTTCAACAACGACGCCACCAAGGTGCTGTTCAGCGACGAGTGGGGCGGCGGCGGCCAGGCCAAGTGCCGCGCCAGCGACCCGCGCGGATGGGGCGCCGACGCCATCTTCACGGTGAACGCCCGCCGCGAGATGCAGTTCCAGAGCTACTACAAGCTCCCGGCGCCGCAGACCGCGCAGGAGAACTGCGTGGCCCACAACGGCTCGCTGATCCCCATTCCGGGGCGTGACGTGATGGTGCAGTCGTGGTACCAGGGCGGCGTGTCGGTCTTTGATTGGACGGACGCGCGGAAGCCGGTGGAGATCGCCTTCTTCGACCGCGGCCCGGTGGATTCCACCCGCATGGGCAGCGGCGGCACCTGGTCGGCCTACTGGTACAACGGCGTGATCGTCAGCTCGGAGATCTCGCGCGGGCTGGACATCATGGAGCTGGCGCCGAGCGCGCTGCTCTCGCAGAACGAGATCGACGCGGCCAAGACGGTGCGCGTGGACTACCTGAACCCGCAGGGCCAGCCGAAGATGGTGTGGCCGGCGTCGTTCGCGCTCGCCCGCGCCTACGCGGACCAGCTGGAGCGCTCGCGCGGGCTCACGGCGGCGCGGCTGGGCACGATCCGCCAGGCGCTCACCACCGCCGAGCGCGCGCCCGCCGCGCGCCGCCGCACCGCCCTGACCACCCTCGCGGGGCAGATCAGCGGCTACGCGGCCGGTTCGTCGGACGCCGCCAAGGTGCGGATGCTGGCCGGCGCCGTGCGCGACCTCGCTTCGGGGCGCCAGGGGCAGTAACCGCGGGGAACCGCTGGCCTCACACAGAGACACAGAGGTAAAGGAAAGCGG